>JBFGQE010000187.1:0-5452 GCA_041564355.1 Gammaproteobacteria bacterium
CGCACCCAGAACCAGGTCGCCGCGACCAGCATCGCGAACACAGTATAGATCAGGATGAATACCCATTCCGGCGCGCGGTAGTACAGTAGCCGCTCGATCCAATGGGCGATAAAGGCGCCGGAATAGGTCGCGTCGCCGGCGCGTTCGCGCAGTTGCATCTCCCACAACGTCAGGGGGCAGATCGCGCCGAGCCAGGCCTGCAACGCGACCACGCCGATCGCGCCCAGATGCACGATGCGAAACCAGAAGTGGTGCACCCAGGCCCACGCGCGCAGCCTGCCGACCACCACGAGGCCCAGCCCGAGCACGATAAACGCGACCAGCAGCGCGTGCAGCCCGAGCAGCGCGTCCGCGGCAAGCCGGTAACCGAGGCCGGAATCCATCGCTTATACCGAGGCGAAGGCAGGGTGATAGTGGATGCGCCCCGATCGACCGGACAGTCCGTCCGCAACCAGTTCGAGCAGCATGAACGCCTCGTCCGGCACGTCGTATTCGCAATCGATATCAAACTGCCGTGCCGGGGAGAAGCCGAAGCGTGGGTAGTAGTGCGGGTGCCCGAGCACGACTACCGCGGTCGCCTGCAGCTGGCGGCAGCGTTCGCAACCCGCGCGCACCAGCACCGAACCGATACCCTGTTGCTGCCGGTCTGGCAACACCGCCATCGGGCCGAGCCCCATCAGTCGCAGGTCGGCTGCGGATTCGAGCGTGACCGGCGAGAACGCGATGTGGCCGACTATGGTTCCATCGGTTTCGGCAACCAGGGAGATAAAAGGGTCGGCCTGCAGGCGCAGCGCGTCGACCAGCTGCGCTTCGGCCGGGGTCGGGAACGCGGCGCGGTTGACCCGGCGTATCGCGTCGTGATCGGCCGGCTCCTCGTCGCGGACGGTTACCGCGCCGGACTGTTGCGATACGGATTCAGTCACGCTGCGACCTTTCACCTCGCCGCTCGCCCGCGTCGCGCAGCAGGAACTCGCCGTCGGCCTTGAGTATGCGGTTGAACGCCGTGTCGGCATCGAGCCAGCGTCGCGCGCGTTGATGTACGATCCACAGTAACCAGGTGCCGCCGATTATCAAGCCGAAGGCAAGCGCGAAACCGGGCCAGCCAGGAACGAAAAAAGGCATGCCGAAACCGGCAAAAATCGGCACGACCGCGAGCACCATCAGCAATAATCGCAGCAGGGTCAGCATCGTTCGGCTCAGGCGTCGACGACCACTTCGAAGCCGCCGTAGATCAGACGCATGCCGTCGAACGGCATCGGGTTTTTCTCTGGATCCATGCGCCCGTGCTGCATCCGTTTCGCCATCGCGGTGTTGCGCTCGTCGCGCGATGGCCACAGGATCCACGAGAAGCAGACGGTCTCGTCTGCCCTGCACTGTACCGCCATTGGAAACGACGTGATCTCGCCGTCGGGCACGTCGTCGCCCCGGCATTCGACCATTTTCAGCGCGCCGTACTCCTTGAAGATGGCGGCCGATTGAATGCAATGTTCGATGTATTTTTCTTTATCCGCGGTCGGCACCGCGGCCACGATTCCGTCGATGTAGTTCATCGATCTCTCCGCCAGTCTTTGAGAACACAAAGATACGCCTTTGTCGCGCGCTGCGCTATCCGGCGCGAGCGTCGGGCAGGCGGTCAACGCGGTTTACAGTTCGATGCCGAACTGTTGCAGCAGCGCGATCATCGCGCCGTAGCAGGCAATCGTGATCGCGATCGACAGCCCCATGCCAAGATAGAAATTGACACCTTGCCTGAGCAGCAGCGGTAATGCGATGAAAAGCGCCAGCGACGGCAGCACCAGCCAGAAGATACCCGATGCGAGCGCGCCGACGCGTTCCGTGTCGCGCGTATCGATGTAAAGCCAGATCATCGCCATGACCGATACCAGTGGCACCGACGCGATCAGCGCGCCGATCATCGAACTGCGTTTCGAGATTTCGGCGATCAGGACGATCAGGACGGCCGAGATTGCCACTTTCATAATGTAGTAAGCCATGATGATGCTTGCCTCTCAGGAATTCCGTGACTGCCACAGGCGATGCAGCGCGGCTTCGTCCTCCGGTTCGCCGTCGAAACAGCGCACCTGCTCGCAATCGACCTCGATCCAGGGTTGCGCGCTGCGCAGCCAGATATGGGCGATCGGATTCAGCCACGAGGTATCGTCCAGCGAGCCGGCCTTGATGCTGATATCTTCGTCCGCTTTGTCGGAGCCGTGGTAAATCCGCGTACCGCAGTCGGGGCAAAATGCGCAGCGCTTGATTTCACCATCGTCGCCGCGCGTGTCCCAGGTCTTCAGTTTTTTTTCGCCACGGGTGAACTCGACTTTACCCGGCGCCATCATCAACGACAGCCCGAACGCGCTCGCGGACTGTTTCTGGCAATCGCTGCAATGGCAGGCGTAGAGCATCTTCGATGGCCCCGTCAGGCGATAACGAATGCTGCCGCACTGGCAACCACCGCTGGGCAATTTCGGGTCAGGCATGTTTTGGCTCTCGCGTGCAACCGTTGTGCGAGATTCTAACACGCGCTGGCGCCCGATCAGGCGAGAGCAGCCTCATCGTCGGCGCGTCTTCAAGCCGGGGCGCGGTTGACCTCGTCGACCTGGCCGTTCAGCGTCCACAGGTCGTAGAGCAGGCCGAGCAGAAACAGTCCACCGGTCAGCAGCCACAGTATTCCGGTCACCCATTTGCCGAGATAAAAGCGGTGGATGCCGAAAATGCCGAGGAACACCAGCAGGATCCAGGTCAGGTTGTAATCCTTCGGCCCGCTGACGTATTTGAGATCGGCCGCTCGGTCCATGCCCGGGATCAGGAACAGGTCGACGATCCAGCCGATCAGCAGCAGCCCGAGGGTGAAAAAGTAAATCGTGCCGGATATCGGTCGCCCGTAGTAAAAGCGGTGCGAGCCGATGAAACCGAAGATCCAGAGGATGTAGCCGATCAGCATTGAGTGGGTATTGTGCGGTATGTTCATGTTTCGGTTTCCGTAAAAACCACCCGTTGGGGCAATCGTGATGTTCGCCAGTTTAAAGCCTTCGGGTGGAGATAAAGCGGCGTGGCAAGTAAAGCGGTAGGCCGTATGATGCCATGGAATCCGTTCGCGTTCCGAACGCCGCGGCAGATATCTATTGCGAACGCAACGATCGCGGCGCCGACGGGAATTTCCGGCATTATTCGAACGGTTTGCCGTCGTCGTCGCGGGTCAGCGCGGCGAGTTCGTCCGCGGCGGGTTCGTCGAGCGCGCGCAGCCCGGCGACGAGACCGGCGCGGTTACGCTCGGGATGATTCTGGTTGGCCTTGATCTTGCCGACCAGGCGGGTGATAACGAGTTCGAGTCCGAGCAGCGCGCCGATCATTCGGTCGGTATATTCGCGCGGCGCATCCGCCACCTGCCACGGCGCGTCGAATCGGGCTTCGTGCAAATCGGTTAGCGCCTCGACCTGGCGGCGTACCCAGGCCGCGTCGTCGATCACGTCGAGCCGACCGTAGGCGTGCACGACGCGGTAGTTCCAGGTCGGCACGACCTTGCCGGTTTCCTGCTTGACCGGGTACCAGGACGGCGAAATGTAGCCCTCCGGACCATGAAATATGACCAGCGCCTCGACCTCGTCGAGCAGGCTCGAAGCCAACGGATTAACGCGCGGTACGTGCCCCTGCAGGCGACCGTAGGGCGCCGGCTCGCGCTGCAGCAGGAACGGAATGTGATTCGCGTTCAGACCGTCCGCGGTCAGCGTAACCAGCGTCGCGAACGGGCGCTCACGCATTAATTCGTGCATCGAGTCGATGTCGTCATCGACGAAATGTTTTGGCAGGTACATGGCGGGAGATGCCCTTCAGGAGCCGGGTTCGACGTCCGAATAGTGTACTCGTCCCTGGTCATCGGTCCAACGGAAAACCGGCCTGGGCTCGACCGGTTCCGCCGCGGGCGTGCTGCTGCCCGTTGTCGTCTCGGTCGAACCGGTCGGCGAGTCGGGAGCGGCGCGTTCGGAAAAGATGATATCGGCGAGTTCGAGAAAGCGGTCGTCGGTCATCAACGCGAGCGGGTT
Source organism: Gammaproteobacteria bacterium (assembly GCA_041564355.1). GTDB lineage: Bacteria > Pseudomonadota > Gammaproteobacteria. The sequence goes on from JBFGQE010000187.1 coordinate 4,044, forward strand.
GCCGGCATGTACCTTTTGCAGGAAGGTTTCATCTTGCAGAATTGCCTGCACGCGCGGCTCGTGCTTGACCTCCTGAGCGCGCACCCAGATATCACTTAACTGCCGTGCCAGCGCCGCTTCGGTCGACTGTCCCGCATCGCTTGCCATTTGCGGCAGGCCGGCCGATTCCGCCAGGGCCAGCAGGTCCGGGTTGGCCAGCAGGCGCTGAAACTCGGGCAACTGTTGTACCGCGCGCGCGTTGCCGCTGTCGAGTACCCGCCGGTTTTCGGGTCGTCCGAACAGGGCGATAAAATCGCCGCTTTGCATCAGGTTTTTCGCATGTTGCGCGGTCGCTGCCGGCGACTCGATGACCGCCGCGCTCAACTGTACGACGACGGGTTGCGACGAGCCGAGCGACATGGCCTTGCCGATCGCGCGGCCGGCCGCCCGATTGACCAGTTTTTCGACGCCGCTGGATGGCCTGGGCTGCATCGCGAAACCCGGGTCTCGAGCCGGTTGCAAATCACGCACGAAGGCGAACACCCAGACCACGACGACCGCGATCAGCACGCCCACGACCAGGCCGACCGCCGCGCCGCCAACCGCGGATAAACGCGACTCGCTCTCGCGCTCCGCGCGGATTCTCAGCAGCACGCGAAACAGCAGGCTGACCGCGACGCTCGCGCCGATGAACAGCAACAGCGCGGCGACGATGAAGGCGACGATGCCGCGCAGCTGCAGCAGCGATTCGATGACTCGCGATAGCGGCCCGGTGAACAGGATTGCGCAGGCGTAGCCGGCCAGCAGGCTGGACACCCGCGAACAGCTGCGCAACAGGCCGTTGCGGTAGCCCCGGTAAACGAAAAAGACGACGATAACGCCGAAGATGACGAGAGACCAGTCCATCGAGCTAGCTTGCCTGGTTCTGCCGGCGCGGTCGATCGATCACTGGCGCAGGCGGAAGCTTTGCACGCTAGCAATCAGCCGGCTGCCATAACTCGACCATTGCGCTTCGAGCGTGGTCGCGGTAATCAGGTACACCCGGTCTCCCCGCCGGATCGCTTCCGTATACCAGTGCATCGCGCGACCGTTGTACTCGCCGGCGTATTCGAACAGGGCCTTGTTCTCCGTGACGCCCTTTTTAATCAGTTTCCAGTTCAGCGCGCGGAACTGTTCCTCGGAGAGTTGCACGTAGGCTTCCATCGAGCCCTGGTACACCTGTACCTGCACGTTGACGTTGGGGGCGAAACCCTGGTCGTAGGGCAGCGACATCAGCACCGGCTGGCTGTTGGCATAATCGCCGGAACTAGCCGGTGCGTTTATCGTAAACAGGCGATTCTGGTAGCTATCCTGCGCGGCAACCGCAGGCGCGAGCGCGAGCAATGCGAGGGTTACAAATAGTCGTTTCATGTCAAGAGTCCTTGGCGGGC
>JBFGQE010000188.1:0-5412 GCA_041564355.1 Gammaproteobacteria bacterium
GCGATTCGATTGTCGCCGGCGCCGCGGATGCGCTCCAGCAGGGCAAAACGATCGATCGCGAGCTCCAGCTCACAAATCACCAGTGAAATCCCGCCCTGACCGATCAGGCACTCCCAGGCCTGTTCGGCATCATCAACCGCACGCAACCTGAAGCGGTCACGCAGCTGTTTGCCAAGCAGCTTTGCGCCCGTGCTAGAGCGCATCGCGAGCAGGACCACCGTGCCCGGTCCCTGATCGCCCGGGACCTCTGATTTCGCTGTTGCCATATTTTTCTGGGACCTGTCGTTCCTGGTCGTCCGCTCGACCCGAACACGCGGCTCTCGCCGCGCGCTTACACCGTCGGAATCTAATGTGTCGCCCGAATCCACGGAAACTTTATTTTTCCGGGTAGTTGCCGATTATCTGACCGAAGGAGCCGAGCCGGGCGGCGCTGCAGGCCGTGCCGGAATACTTGCATGAATCAGGACCTTATCGATGCCTGAAGCCAGAATATTGATCGTGGACGATACCCGGGCCAATCTCGTGGCCTTGCAGACCTTGTTAAAAGGGGTCGACGCGGAAATTATTACCGCGGATTCGGGCGAAGAGGCTATCACCACCGCGGCGGCAAACGCCGAGCATCTGGCGCTGATTCTGCTCGACGTGCAAATGCCCGGGATAGACGGTTTCGAGGTCGCCCGAGCCCTGTCGCAGAGCGAGCAAACCCACTCGATCCCGATCATCTTTATCACCGCGAACCAGGACGACGAGCATCTCGAGCAGGCTTATCTCGCCGGCGCCGTCGATTACCTGCAAAAACCGATTCGCAAAACCACGCTGGTATCCAAAACGCGGGTATTCCTCGATCTCTGGTCGCTGCGATTCGGGCTCGAGCAGGAAGTCGAAAACCGTCGCGCCGCCGAGCACCGGGTCGAACATCTCGCCACGCACGATCCGTTGACCAACCTGCCCAATCGCCGCGGACTTTTCGAGGAATTGAACGAATTGATTTATCGTTCGCGTCGCTACCGTTACTCCAGCGCGGTCGTGTATATCGATCTCGACGGCTTCAAGCACGTCAACGACCACTTCGGTCACGAAGCCGGCGACCTGCTGCTGACCACGCTGGCGGCGAATTTCAAGCATATCGTGCGCCAGACCGATACGGTAGCGCGGATCGGTGGCGATGAATTCATCGTCCTGATTACCGACATCGATGGCGAAACCACGCTGATCACGAAAATCGAAATGCTGCTCCAGGCGGCTTCTCAGCCAGTCGAATTCAGGGGTCACAGGATATCGGTCAGCGCCAGTATCGGGATCGCGATGTATCCGGAGCACGGCGACGCCGCCGAGACCCTGTTGCACCACGCCGACCAGGCCATGTACCAGGCCAAGCATCACGGCAAGAATACCTTCAGTTACTTCACCGAGGATATCAATGCCAAGGCGCATCGGCAGCGCGAATTGCAGGACAACCTGCGCAAGGCCCTGCCCAACGACGAGTTTACCGTTTTCTACCAGCCGATCGTCGATGTTCAGAGCGGCAGCGTGGTCTCGGTCGAGGCCCTGTTACGCTGGTACAGCGACAAGCTCGGCCAGGTCTTTCCCGACGAATTTATTCCCGCCGCGGAAAGCGCCGGCCTGATTCCGGAACTGGGTTGCTGGGTGCTGAATAAAGCGGTGGAAACCGGCGCCGAGTGGCACCAGCGCTTTGACATCGGGCTGCGCGTTGCGGTCAACGCGTCATCGATCCAATTTCGCAACAACCTGCTATTCGACGCGATCAAGACACAACTCCAGATTCACGCCTGGCATCCGGACCTGCTCGAAATCGAAATCACCGAGGGCCTGCTGCTCGATGATTCACCCGCGGTCAATACCTACATCGACGAAATCAGTAAATGCGGCGTGCGCCTGTCGGTCGACGATTTCGGCACCGGCTTTTCCGCGCTCAGCTACCTGAAAAACTTCCCCGTCAGCACGGTCAAGATCGATCGCAGCTTTATCATGGACCTGCCCGGAGACAAGGAAAACGAGGTCCTGGTCCAGGCGATCATCGCGATGGCGCACGGCCTGCGTCTCGAGGTGATTGCCGAGGGCGTGGAAACCGAGGAGCAATGGGAATTCCTGCGTCGCCACAAATGCAATTTCGCGCAAGGGTACTATTTCGGCAAACCCATGCCGAAGGCCGAGTTCGAGGACTTCTTGCTCACGCCCGAACCGCGCCCGTTGCGCGCGCAAACCTGACCCTACCGAACAAGCCCTGTTCAGGCGTTGCTGGCCGCGGCAATCGACTGGCGCGACAGAAAAAAATCGACGAACCAGTCTGCGAGAATCTGCGTGTCGGGCTGCTGGCCGTCACGCATCGAAGCGTAAGCGTCCTCGGTAACGTCCGCCGGCACCACGCTGCCGCCGTAAGCTTCGAGCAGCGCCAGCTCATATTCATGATCAAACTCCGGATGCGCCTGCACGCTGATAATCGAATCGCCGTATGTCAGTCCGGCCAGCGGACAAAATTCGGAGCTGAGAAGAACCTCTGCCGTGGGCGGTAATTTAATCACCTGGTCCTGGTGAAACGCGTGGATCGCGACCGATCGAGGCTGCTCACGCATCCACGGTTGCGCCGCGTCGATCCGGTAACGATGCAAACCGACTCCCCAGCCGCGATCCGATTTGACCACCTCGCCGCCAAGCGCCTGGGCGATAATCTGGTGACCGAAACAAACCCCGATCAACGGCGTGCCGGCAGCGGCGAGTTCGCGAATAAAATCCTCCACGCCGGGTATCCAGTCGAGCTCGTCGTAGACACCATGCCTCGAACCGGTTATCAACCAGCCGTCGCATGCGGAAATCGATGACGGCATTTCACCGCGCACGACGCTGCAGCTGTCATACTCCAACGGGCGCCCCGAGCGTTGCAGAAACCGCTCGAACATTTTCGGATACGGATCGAACCGGCCCGCCATTTTTTCGCGTAACAGGCCCGCTTCGAGAATGCCGATTTTCATGAGGTCGTTTCCAGGTTGATCGCAGGATAGTTTATCACGAAGACCGGATACGCTGGCATCGCCAGCACACCGAACCCGCGTGATCACATTCTATCGCCGCCGGTTTTCACCGCGCAATAGCCTGATTGGTGATAGCCAGACGGATGTGATTAAATAATTGACTTGTTTTGAGCGAAAATAAACATGGGCGACCGCGCGGCAACAGATTTCGAACTGCTGATGGCGACTAAACCGGACGGGCAGAAGACGCACCAGTGGGTTTACCAGTTGCTGCGCAACAACCTGCTCTGCGGACGCGTTGAGCCGGGCAAACCCCTGACCATCCGCGGACTGGCGGAAGTTCTCGAAGTCAGCCCGATGCCGGTGCGCGAGGCCCTGCATCGGCTCGCCTGCGAGGGCGCGGTCGAGGTCAAGAACAACCGACGCGTCATCGTGCCGATGATGACCGCGGAAAAATTCAGCGAGCTTTGCGACCTGCGCATCCTGCTGGAAACCCATGCGGCCGGCGGCGCATTACCCTATATAAAAGAAGAAGATATCCGCGTACTGGAACGAATCGACCGCAAGATCGACGCCGCCGTGGAGTCCAACGACGTCGATAACATCAGCCTCTTCAACCAGGATTTTCATCGCTATCTGTACTGCGCCAACCCGTTCCAGATATCGGTGCCGCTGATCGAGAGCCTGTGGTTGCAGCTCGGGCCCTTCTCCCGTATCGCGATCGCCAAGCTCGAAAAAGCTTACCTCGTCGATCGTCACATCGAGGCGCTCGAGGCGCTGAAACAACGCAACCTGTTCGGCCTGCGGCAGGCGATCGAGGCCGATATTCGCGACGGTATCGCATCGATCCATACCGTTCCGGGCATCCACGATTATTTCAAAGGCGTTGCCTAGCGCATTGGCGGCATGATTGTTCGTGATCACAGGTAGCGCGGTGAATCAACCGGGACTTGGTCCTTAGCGACAGGCTGGCATGGATTCTTGTGATCACATAGAATCCGCTATCTGCGCAGAGACGGGTTCATCCATGAGTCATAACCTCGAACAGCAAGTCGGGCAGTTTATCGCCGCCAATCCCGAAGTCGACGAGATCGAGGTGCTGGCTACCGATCTGTGCGGGCATTATTTCGGCAAACGCTATCCCATCGACAAGCTTCCAGCATTCGCCCGCGACGGGCTCGCGTTTCCGGCCGGCATGTTCGTTTTGAGCACGCTCGGCGAGCCGCTAGACGGTCTTTTCTACGGCATCGACGACGGTGATCCGGACGCGCATTTTTTCCTCGTTCCCGGCAGCCTGAGCCTGAACGACTGGGGCAAGCGTCCGCGTGCCCAGGCGCTGGCCACGACATCCGACCCCGCCGGAGCAGCATTTTTCGAGCCGCGCCGGGTGTTGCAACGGGTGGTGGAAACCTTCACCGGCAAAGGCTGGCTCCCGACGGTCGCCTTCGAGCTCGAGTTCTACCTGTTCGACGGCCAGCGCGACGACTCCGGACGCCTGCGCCTGGCGCGAAATCCGAAAACCGGACGCGAAGACAGCGCGACCGTGCTGTCGGTGGCCCGTATCGCCGATTTCGAAAACGTCATCGATGACATCGTTCGCGCCTGCCGGCAGCAGGGCATCGAAACCGGCGCGATTTCGTCCGAGCTCGGACCGGGCCAATTTGAAATCAATTTCAATCATCACGAAGACGCGCTGCGCGCGGCCGACGAAACCTGCCTGTTCAAACGCTGCGTCAGTGAGATCGCCAAGCAGCATGGTTTTCTCGCCAGCTTCATGGCAAAACCGATGCTCGAACACGCCGGCAATGGTATGCATATGCATATCAGCGTCGTCGATCAAGGCAACAACAATATCTTCGCCGAAGCCAACGACGCGCATCCGCGACTGCATCACGCGATCGGCGGCTTGCTCGACACGATGCCGGCGGCGATGTCGTTCTGGGCGCCGAATATCAACTCCTATCGTCGCTACCGCGGCGGCACCAGCTGCGCGCCGGTAAGCCTGACCTGGGGCTACGAAAACCGAACGGTCGCGTTTCGCATCCCGCTGGCGAAGGCCGGCGCGTGGCGCGTCGAAAACCGGGTACCGGGCGCCGATGCAAATCCCTACCTCGCGATGGCGGTGACCCTCGCGGCCATGCTGCACGGTATCGAAAATAAAATCGATCCGGGCGAACCGAGCGAAGCCTCGATCAACGAACGCGATGAGAACCTGCCCCTGAGCCTGCCCGAGGCCCTCGCCGCGACCGCCGCCAGCGAGGCGCTTAATCAAGCGCTGGGGAACGCGTTCGTCGATTTTTATCGCCGCCATCGCGCGGCGGAATGGCAGGCGTTTCTGAACTTCACGAGCCGGCGGGAATATGACTGGTACCTGTAATGAATGACAGCGATTTCACCCAGAGTCACTCGATCTTCTCCAACC
>JBFGQE010000189.1:0-5399 GCA_041564355.1 Gammaproteobacteria bacterium
CCCGAGTTTGACCCGACGACCGTCGATGACCACGACCGCTCCCCGACCGGACGCGGACTCGAGCAAAATGCCTTCGAATTCTTCACCCGCGGAAACGATTTTTTGCTTGTCGCCGATCTGCAACAGCGCCTTGTTGGCAAATAGCGCAATAACCTTGACCCCGCCATCGTCGGCAGCGACCGCGGACAGCAGCAGGCACAACAGGATTCCGGGAAGCAGAGAGCGCAACTTCATGCCTCAACCCGTTAGTCGCAGGGCAACCTGCAGACAGACCAGCGCATACAGACCGGCGAGCACGTCGTCCAGCATAATTCCGGCTCCTCCCTTCATTTTCGAATCCACCAGTTTGATCGGCCAGGGTTTGACGATGTCGAATAGTCTAAATAGCATAAAACCTGCCAGAATCCATTGCCAGGACGGCGGTGCCGCGATCATCGTAATCCAGAAACCCACGATTTCATCCCAGACAATTGCACCGTGGTCGTGCACCCCGAGCGCGTGGCTGGTGTAGGCGCAAATGAAAATTCCGAGAAACAATCCGGCGACGACCGCGGCCAGATAGTAAGGCCAGCTCAGGTTCGCGAGCAGCAGGTAAGGCGGAATCGCAACCATTGTACCGAATGTGCCCGGGGCGACCGGCGCCAGCCCGGAACCAAAGCCGAGGGCCAGGCAGTGCAGCGGATTGCGCAGCAGACGTGGGGATATATCAGGCAAAGTGGCGGTACCCTCCCTGATTCGACAAGTCCAGCCGCGTGCCGGGCCGTTGCAGATAATAACCCTGCGCGTTAATTTCACCGACGACCGTGAGCGGACATTCCGCATGCGCATCGTTCCACGCGTCGATTGCCGCGTCTTTGCTTACCGGCACGCAACAACAAATCTCGTAATCGTCTCCGCCGTCGAGCGGATATTCGTAGGCTTCGCGCTCTCGCACCCACTGGTTCACCGGTAAGGCTTCGCGCCAAAGGGTTGCACCGCAGTCGCTGGCGTCAAGAATGTGCCCCAGATCGGCGCATAATCCGTCGGAAATATCGATCGCGGCGCTTGCGTTGGCGCGCAAAAACGGGATCAGCTCGAGGCGCGGCCGCGGACGGTTCAGCGCTTGCTCACAACGTGAACGCAAATTTTTCGGCAATTCGACCGTTCCCTGTTGCAGCGCGAGCCCGAGCGCGGCATTCCCCAGTTCGCCGGAAACAACGACTCGATCTCCGGGCTGCGCGCCGCGACGTTTGACGAAGGACCCCTTCGGCACCTGTCCGGCAACCTGGATCGTAATCGACAGCGGTCCCCGGCAGGTGTCGCCGCCGATCAGCGCGAGGTCGTATTCGGTCGCGGTTTGATTGAGCGCGGCGGCAAACTCCTCGAGCCAGTCCGTGTCGGCCTCGGGCAGGGTCAAAGAAAGTTGAAACCAGGCCGGTGCGGCAGCCATCGCGGCGAGATCGCTGAGATTGACCGCCAACGCCTTGTGCGCGATATCGGCAGCCGCGCAATGCGGCGGGAAATGCACCCCGCTGACCAGCGTGTCCATTGCGACGACGAGTTGGCACCCCGCTTCGACGTCGACGACCGCGGCGTCGTCGCCCTGCCCCAGCACGAGCTCCGCAAAATTATTTCCGATTGCGGAAAAATAGGATTCGATTATGGAAAACTCGTCTACAGCCATCGTAAGGAATCGCTCGCTGCCTAGGCGCCGATCTCGGCCTCGCGCAGTTCCCGGCAAAGCGGATCGAGTACGCCGTTGACGAATTTATGGCCCTCGTCGGCGCCATAAGTCTTCGCCAGGTTTACCGCCTCGTTGATGATGACCCGGTAGGGAATCTCCAGATGATACAGCAGCTCGTAAGTCGCGATGCACAGGATATTGGTTTCAATCGGATCGAGATGATCGGCCTGGTGGTCGATATGTCGCATGAAGCGTTTATCGAGATCCTCTACCCGCTGCGGGACCTGGTAAAGCAGTTCAAGGAAATAGGCTTCGTCGCCGGCGGCTACGCCCTGCTCCTGCTGGTAGTGATCTCGAATCCAGTCGAGATCTTCGCCCGACAACTGCCATTGATAGAGCGCCTGCAGTGCCTTGTCCCGGGCGTGCTTGCGCCGCTTGATAAATCGCGCCTTGTCATTCACTTCGGGTCCGCATCCGTCAACTGATCTTGCGCATCAGGCTGATCATCTCCATCGCCGTCATCGCCGCGTCGGCGCCCTTGTTACCGGCTTTGGTTCCCGCGCGCTCGATCGCCTGCTCGATCGTATCGGTGGTCAGGATAGCGTTGACCACCGGGATCGAATGCGCCAGCGCGAGCGACGAGAGGGCCTTGGCGCTCTCTCCGGCGACGATATCGAACTGCGGGGTCGAGCCACGGATTACCGCGCCGAGCGCGATCACCGCGTCCTGCTTACCCGACTCGGCATAAGTCTGTACCGCAAGCGGAATCTCGAGCGCTCCGGGCACGTGGCTCACGGTAATATCCGCAGCCGCGATACCGGCGCGCTGCAGCGTATCGAGCGCACCGCGCAACAGGCTTTCGACGATAAATCCATTGAAGCGGCCGACCACGATGGCGATTTTCGCTTTTTTCACCACCAGGTCGCCATCCACGGTTTTGACTTCGCCCATTTGCTACTCCTGCTCCGTGTAATAATCAACCACCTCGAGACCGAAACCGGCCAGACCGTGGAACACCTTGGGCGCGCTCAACAGGCGCATTTTGCGCACGCCGAGATCGGCCAGGATTTGCGCGCCGATACCGTAGGTGCGCTGATCGTCACTCCGCTCATCCTCTTTGCCCTGGTTCATCGACTCGATGCGATGTACCAGATCCCCCGGCGTCTCGGCCTGGCGCAGAAATACGATTACCCCGGCCCCCTCCCTGTCGATGGTTTCCATGACATCGCGCAGGGGCCAGCCACGACCCTCGGTACCGGCCAGCGCATCGGTCAAGGTATTCTGCACGTGCACGCGCACCAGCACCGGTTGCTGCGGATCGATCTGGCCCTTGACCAGCGCCAGGTGCAGCTCCTCGGCAATGCTGTCCTCGAACGCGTAAAGCTTGAATTCGCCGAAGTCGGTCGGGAAACGCGATTCGACGATTCGCTCTACCGAGTGTTCGTTCTCGATTCGATAGCGAATCAGGTCCTCGATCGTACCGATCTTGAGGCCATGCTCCATCGCGAACTTTTCGAGGTCCTTGCGCCGCGCCATCGAGCCGTCGTCGTTCAAAATCTCGACGATGACCGCCGCCGGCTCGAACCCGGCGAGACGAGCCAGATCGCAACCCGCCTCGGTATGTCCGGCGCGAAACAACACGCCACCCTTGCGCGCCATCACCGGGAAAACGTGTCCCGGCTGAACAATGCTGTCCGGCCCCGCGTCAGGCTGCACCGCGGCGAGTACCGTTTTGGCACGATCAGCCGCCGAGATACCAGTGGTGACGCCCGCGGCGGCCTCGATCGACACGGTAAAGTTGGTACCCATGGTCTCACGATTGTCGCCAACCATTAGCGGCAGGCGCAACTGCTTGCAACGTTGCTCCGACAGGGTCAGACAAATCAGGCCACGCCCGAACCTGGCCATGAAATTGATTGCATCCGGGGTCACCGCCTCGGCCGCCATCAGGATATCGCCTTCGTTCTCGCGATCCTCGTCGTCCATGATTACGACCATCTTGCCCGCCCTGAGGTCGTCGATGATCTCCTGCGTGGAGTTTAGATTCATTCCCAATTTAACTGGCGTATTCATCTTTGATAAATCCCGATTTTATCAGGGTTTCGACCAACTGCTGATCCTTGACCTCGCTCCGGTCCGCGCGGCCATCGAGCAGGCGCTCCAGATAGCGTGCGATCAGATCGACCTCGATATTGACTTTGGCGCCGGGCGCATAGTGCTGGAAGATGGTCTGCTGCTGCGTATGCGGCACAATATTAACATCAAACCGGTTATCCTCGACCCGATTTACCGTCAGACTGGTGCCGTCGAGCGTAACCGAGCCCTTGACCGCGATATAGTGCTGCAGCGCCGGTTCGACCTCGAAGCGGTAGACGACCGAGCGCGCCTCGGATCGCAACTCGAGCAACGTCGCAAGCCCATCGACGTGGCCGCTAACCAGGTGCCCCCCGAGCGCGCTCTCCAGGGTCAGGGCTTGTTCCAGGTTAACCGGACTGTTCCTGACCAGGCGCCCGAGGCTGGTTTTATTCATGGTCTCGACCGAGACATCAGCGACGAAATAATCCGCGCCGAATTCGACCGCGGTCAGGCATACGCCGTTTACCGCGATGCTGTCCCCGGGTGCGGTGTGTTCCAGATCCAGTGCGCCGCAGGCAATGGTCAGGCGGATATCGCCGTCGCGCTCGACGCTGTCGCGGATCTCTCCGATCGCCTGCACGATGCCGGTAAACATCAGCCGAGCTCCAGGCTGTACTGGGTCATCGGCAAGGCGCTGCCGTTATCGAAACAGACGCCCGCCTCGATGCCGACACGCGCGATGTCTGCCGCATCGTCAAACTGGTCGTAGGCGACCTGCATCGCGCCAAGCGCGAATTCGGCGCCCGAGCCCACCGCCCAGAAACGCGTGTACTGATCGACTTCGCGCAACGAGTAGAGCCCGAAAATACCGTTACGATTCATGATCAGCGCGTCGACGCGCGACGACTCGTAGGAATCGTCATCCTGGTCCTTACTATTTAAAAAATACTCTTCTTTCATGATCGGGTGCAGTTGCCGCATCGATTCGAATATCCGCAACCGGTCGGAAAAGTCGATCTTTTCCGCGTGCCTGTGCAACAGGTCCTGCATGACCAAATGATGCGCGGCGCTGCCGACAATACCGATATAATTGTCTTCCGCGAAGCCGATAATCTTATCGTAATCGGCGACATAATCGGCCGCCTGCTTGGTTTCGCCAAAACTGGTCAGGCTGTCCGCGGCAATACTCGCGAGCTGGTTTTTCACAACGGCAACAATCGTGGACACGAGGTGCTACTCCAGGTTAAGGGTCAGGCGCAGGTCGTCTCCGACCTGGCGTATATCGTCTATCCGGCAGGCCCGGCGCTGTTCCATTTGCGTCAGCTCGCCGAGATCGAAAATCCCGCGCGCGGCGCTGCCGAGAAAATGCGGTGCCAGGTAGAGCACAATTTGATCCGCCAGATCGAGACTGATCAGCGCACCGGCCAGCCGCGCGCCGCACTCTGTATGTATCTCGTTAATGCCGCGCTGCGCGAGATCCTGCAGCATTTGCGCCAGATCCACCCGACCGGCCTCGTCGGCATCGACCCGAATAACCTCGGCACCGGCGGCGGCCAGCGCGGCGGTCCTGGCAGGATCATCGCAGGTCGTGTAGATCCAGATATCGCCATCGATAGCGAATAATTTCTGCGTGCCGTCGAGCAGCAGGCGCGAATCCACG
>JBFGQE010000190.1:0-5394 GCA_041564355.1 Gammaproteobacteria bacterium
AATCAGATCGGAGCCGTGGTCGGCACGCAGCCTTTCGGCGGTGAGGGCCTGTCGGGTACCGGTCCGAAGGCCGGCGGGCCCTGGTACCTGAAGCGTTTCGCGCGGCCGCCGATGGCGCGGGGTAGCAATGTCGGCGCAGACAGCGTCGAGCGCGAATCGGTACAGGCGTTGATCGAGAAAAAGCGATTTCACAAAATCTGGTCAAAACCGGTGAATTGCGAAAAGCTCAACCGGATCGCGCGCGAGCAGGATCTGGATCTGCAATTGAACTCGATCGTGGGTGTCGAAGAAATGCCCGGACCGACCGGCGAGACCAACCAGCTTTCGACCCATCCACGGGGACGTGTCCTTTGCCTCGGGCCCGACCGCGAGAGCGCGCTACAGCAGGCGCTGTTGGCGCTGGCGCAACAAAACTCGGTCATCGTCGTCGCCGAAGGCGGTGTTTCGGTCGGCAGGCTACTGAAAAAAGAGGGCTTTCGCGCAGGCGGTATCGATGGGCGTCTCGAGCCCGCGACGTTAACCGATCTCGACTCGATCGATGCGGTCATGTCCTATGCCGGAGCGGATGATCTGCGCGCCTGTCGCCAGGCGCTGGCCGCGCGCGACGGCAAACTGTTGCCGTTGATTTGCGAACAGGATAGCGTCGAAAGACTTACGCTGGAGCGTCACCTGTGTATCGATACCACCGCGGCGGGAGGCAATGCGAGCCTGATCGCGGCCGGCAGTTAACCGGTAACGCGGTAAAACTTACGCCTGCCGCAGGCCGGGCAGCGCGGGATCTGCTGGCTGCGTGACAGCTGGATCGTGTTGCCGCAACGCTTGCAACTCAGCGTGCCGGCGCTGCAGACTTCGCCACTTCGATACAGGTTCGCCTCGCGGCTCTCGGCCTCGAAACGGCGAAAATCCAGCCAGGTCTTGTCGGCCGCGCGCGAGATCATTTCGACAAACTTGTCCTCGACCAGGGTGAGGTCGAAACTCAGCCAGTCACCGAGTTCCTTGCCCTGCCGGTTCAGCGTCTCGTTGGCCTTGTGCATGTCGCGCTTGAGCGAAGCAGCAAGGCTCTCGGCTTCTTCCTGGGTCAGCGCGTAGACCTCGCGCGCGAGCACTTGCGCGTTATGCACCATTTCATCGACCGTTGGCGCCAGCGCTTCCTCCGCCTCGTCCATCGCTTCCTTGACATGCTCGACCATGTGATCGAAGGCATCGACCAGTTTTTCGCGATCCTTGATATCCATGATCGCATTAATAGCGCATAATATCGGGGCGCACAAGCATGCTTCGAAATTCAATGACCAGGACAGACAAGTCGATCGAAAAAGGCTCGATCATGCGTTGGTGGGACCGCGTGCAGGGTCTGCCCGGAGGCAGCCGGCTGTTCAGCCTTATCCTCGGGCGCATTGCGCCTTACAGCGGCAGTATCGGCGCTCACGTGGAATCGATCCGGCCCGGTTACGCGCGGGTCAGCCTGCGTGACCGGCGCCGCGTGCGCAACCACCTGAACTCGATCCACGCGATTGCGCTGGTCAATCTGGGCGAAATTGCGACCGGCCTGGCGGTGCTGTCGACGATCTCCGCGAATATGCGCGGCATCGTCCTCAGCATTCACGCGGACTATCTGAAAAAAGCACGCGGCAGGCTGACCGCGATCGCCGAATTCGAACTGCCGGCCCTGGAGCAGGACAACACGCCCTGCGAAGTCGAGGCTCGGCTGACCGACCCGTCGGGCGATACCGTCTGCCTGGTTCGCGCTACCTGGTTGATCGGATACAAGACGGCATGACCGAGGGCTTCCCCGGCCCGGCCCGGGCATTTTGCGATCAGCTCGGAATCCGCTACCCGGTGATTGGCGGCGCAATGTATCCCTGCAGCAATCCCGAACTGGTCGCCGCGGTTTCGGCGGCGGGCGGCATCGGTATCCTGCAACCCATTTCGTTGACCTACGTGCACGGGCACGAGTATCGAGAGGGTATTCGCCTGATGCAGCGCCTGACCGACAAGCCGCTCGGCATGAACGCGCTGATCGAAAAATCATCGCGCAAGTATCGTGATCGCATGGAGCGGTGGGTCGATATCGCGCTCGAGGAGGGGGTCCGTTTTTTCGTCACTTCGCTGGGCAAGCCCGACTGGGTTGCCGAACGCGTGCACGCGGCGGGGGGACTGGTTTATCACGATGTCACCGAAATGAAATGGGCAAAAATCGGCCTCGACAATGGCGCCGATGGACTGATTTGCGTGAACAACCGCGCCGGGGGGCATGCCGGTGAAAAATCCATGCGCGAACTGTACGACGAATTGCATGGCCTGGGCGTGCCGCTGGTCTGTGCCGGCGGGGTCGGACAGGCCGGCAATTTCCGCGAGGCACTGGATATCGGCTACGCCGCCTGCCAGCTCGGCACACGCTTCATTGCGAGCGTCGAGTGCCGTGCCAGCGATGCCTACAAGCAAGCCATCATCGACGCCAGCGAGTCCGATATCGTGTTATCGGAACGCGTTACCGGCGTGCCGGTGTCCGTTATCAATACCGAATTCATCAAGCGCAGCGGCACCCGCCTCGGCGGTTTTGCCCGCTGGATGCTGTCGGGCAATCGCACCAAGCACTGGATGCGCATGTATTACGCTCTGAAATCGATCTGGCAACTGAAACATTCGTCACTGGATGAAACCGGCGAAAAGGATTACTGGCAGGCGGGCAAAAGCGTGTCCGGCATCCACAGTATCGAATCCTGCGACGAAATCATGCGCCGGCTGGTCCGCGAGGAGGCCTAGATGGAAAATGCCACAACCCTGATTTACGTGCACGACCCCATGTGCAGCTGGTGTTTCGGTTTCGAACCGACCCGGCGTCGGATATTCGAAGAACTCGAAGATGAAATGCCGATAAGACGCGTGCTGGGCGGGCTCGCACCCGATTCGGACGAACCGATGCCCGATTCGATGCGCCGCGGCTTGCAGCAAACCTGGCAGCACATCGAGCAGGTGATACCCGGCACCCGTTTTAATTTCGATTTCTGGACTCGATGCGAGCCGCGGCGCTCGACTTACCCGGCCAACCGCGCGGTGATCGCGGCGCGGGAACAGGGCGAGGCGTTCGATGCTTTAATGACCGCGCGCATTCAACAGGCATACTACCGCGAGGCACGCAATCCGTCGGATGACCGGACCCTGATCGAGCTGGCCGGTGATCTCGACCTCGATACGGCGCTATTCGCCGAGGCTCTGGGTTCCGCGGAGACACAACAGAAACTGCTCGCTGAAATCGCGTATGCGAGGTCGATTGGTGCCGATAGTTTTCCGAGCCTGCTCGTGCAATCCCAGGGCGGCCTGCGTCCGATCGCTTTGAACTACACCGATCCTGACGCGATGTTGCGCGAGATCAGGGACGCCTAGGCCAGCGCTTCGCGAATTTCGTCGACCTCGGTCACGCCGCCGCTGAGGTCGATTTCCTCGAAAGTTTCGCGCATGCCGAGCCGATCCAGTGCGCCGACACGCGCCGGGTCGATACCGGCGAGCGGGTGGCGCTCGTCTTCGACGGTTTGCATCAATGCCACCTGTACCACGTCGACGTAGTCGGGCTGCCCGTCCTCGACGTGGCGCTCCACGTTCAGGTGTTCGGCAGGCACCCTGACCAGGGCATCGCTGAAGCCCCAGGTCAGCAGGATCCGGCTGCCGACCACCGGGTACAGCTCGTTGAGCAATTCATCCAGCAGCGGCCGGTTGTTCAATAGCTCGGTGTCGTCTTCGGCCTTGACCAGGATCGGCGACAGGCCGATGCAATGGGTCAGTCCCGCGAGCAGGGCGCTATCGGCTTCGAGCGACGGAATGCCCTTCGCGATCACCGCGCTCAGCGCGGCAACGTCGGTACTCTGTTTCCACGCCCGGCGCAGGTACTCGTCGACCACCGGGTGGGTTGCCTGGAACAGTTGTTTCATCACCAGGCTCGTGGCCAGCGAACGCACTGTGTTAAGCCCCATCCGCATGGCCGCCGCGTGCACGGTTTCGGCCGGGGACACGCCTCGATACAGCGCCGAATTGCCGACCTGAACGATACGTGCGCTCAGCGCCGCGTCGGTTTCGATGATTTTCGAGACATCGGTAATCGACGCATGATCATCGTCCGCCGTGTCGCGTACGCGCAGCGCAACCTCGGGCAGGGTTGGTAAGGGCAGGCGATCGTTTTCCAGATCGTCGATGATCGATTCGGGGGTCAGGCTCATTTTTTCGCGGTTCCGGAAGTGGACTATCCACGAGTATAGATGCCAATTTCAATTTCGCAGGACTGGTCTCAGGTCTCGACCGGATAAGGCAGGTCGACATTGCGCAGCCTGGTTTCGGGTTGCGCCAGTAACTGCAGTTTCCCCGCCTCGGCACGGTCGATACGCGCAATGTACAGGCAGTGGCACAAGCCGTTTTCGTCGAACTCGGCATCGACGATCTTGCCGCTACCGTCGACCTCGGTGTTTTCGCTGCAGACGATCTCGTCGCCGGGTTGCGGCAGCCGGTCGGTCTCTAGCTCGGCCAGGTACATGCGCCGTTTCAGCTTGCCGAGATACTGCATGCGCGCGACGATTTCCTGGCCCGGATAGCAGCCTTTTTTGAAACTGACCGCATTCAGATGGTTCAGGTTCGCCATTTGCAGCACGAACTCCTCGGCGGTTTGCGGATAGATTACCGGAATGCCGGCCCTGATTTCGGACAGCCGCCAGGAGCTGAAGCTGGATTCCTCGAGGTTATGCGCGAATCCCTGCCACAGTTCGATCGCCTCGTCCGCGGACAGGCAGAGCAGCAGGAAACGACGCTGCCCCGGCAGCGACGACAGCTGCAGCGCAAGGACGCTGTCGTTCTGCCGGCACTCCCCGGGTATTTCCGGTAGCCGCTCATGTGCCGGGAGTGAACTCTCGTCGCCCTGCAGAGCGAAGCGCGCGAAATGCTCGCTCGCATCGGCAAGCGTCACGCGCGAACGCAGGATGTAATAGTACAGGCGTTCCATCAATGGAACGACCATCGAGCGGCTGGTGATCAGAATATATCCGTTGCTGATTCGAATCACGCGGAACACGCCAAGCATGCGTCCTTTCGGCGTCGAGTAGCTGCTCATCTGGAAGCGGGTTTCATCGATAAGGCTGATATCGTTACTCAGCTGGTTTTGCAGGAAATCCGTTGCATCCTCGCCGTTGACCAGGATCAGGCCCAGCTCGCCCGCCTCGCAGATGAAATTAGTGCGGGTCGTACCGGCGCCCCGATTCGCCTGAAATTCCTGCCATTGTTTCATCCGCTCTTGCTCTCCTGTTGCTCGATTGCCCAGTCGATATGCTGCTGCACGAATCCACTGTGCGCAGCATAATCCTCGCGCAGCCTGGCACTTATATGAGGGTCATGCGGTGCGTTTCCAAGCGC
>JBFGQE010000191.1:0-5387 GCA_041564355.1 Gammaproteobacteria bacterium
GCCGCGATAAACAGCCTGTACGTTACTGCGCAAGATGTCTTCGTGCCGCTGCGCGCTGGTCGGGATCTGCTGGCCGATCTGCAACCCGGCTATTACACCGGTTATCGCGATGCCGGTTACTTTCCCCATGCGAATCCGGATGTCGACGGTTATCAGGGCCTGGCGACCTTCGAAGCGGTCGAAGAAATCAGTCTCGTGGCCATCCCCGATTTGCATCGGGCGCGGGCCCGGGAAGCGGCGTTCGAATCTTTCATCGCGGCTCAGCGCCAGCTATTGCTGCACTGTACCCGGATGGGCGACCGGTTTGCGATACTGGATCCGCCCGACCTTTCTGGAGCCGCGACGGGCAACGTCGAGAGCATCCTCGAGGGATACGTCGACCGGCTCGCGCTATCGCCCGATTCGCCAAACGGCGCGCTCTATTGTCCCTGGCTGGGGCTCGAAAGCGATTTCAGCGGGCAGCCCGCGCCGGTCGGCGGCGGCCCGGGCGGCGGCAACGTCAGGTACCTGCCGCCGAGCGGTTTCGTCGCCGGTGTCTTTGCCCGTACCGATGCGCTGGAGGGTGTACACCGGTCGCCGGCCAACGAAATCCTGGACAATATCGTCAACGTTCAATTCGAATTCGATCAGGCCGCCATCGGGCGTCTGAATTCGCGTTCGATCAATTGCATTCGCCCGTTTATCGGCCGCGGCATTCGCATCTGGGGGGCCCGCAGCCTGTCCGGCGAGTCGCTATGGCGATACGTCTCGGTGCGCAGGACCATGTTGACGATAAAAAAGGAAATAGCTCACGCGTTGTCGTGGGCGCCGTTCGAGACCAACGATTCCGAATTGCGGCGCAAGATCTATTCCGCGCTGAGCGGATACCTCGATGGCCTGTATCGCGCCAACGTGCTCGCGGGCAGGTCGCCCGAGGAAGCTTACTTCGTCAAGTGCGACGCCGAGTTGAATCCGCCGGAAAACCTCGCCCTGGGCCGGGTGGTTGCACAGATCGGATTCGCTCCGCTGAACCCGGCCGAGTTCATCGTCGCGACGATAGAACGAACCGCCGGATCGATCGAGTTTTCGGCGCCGGGTGCCGTATGAACAGGTCGATTCCAGGGTGACGGCGATGGATCCTTTTGTCGGCTATCTGTTTCGACTCACGCTGGGCAATATCGAAATTGCCGGGTTTTCCGAATGTTCCGGACTGGAGCTGGAAACCGGGGTCTTCGAGTACCAGGAAGGCGGCTTGAACACGCACAAGCTCAAGTTCCCCGATCTGGCCGGGGTCAAGAACCTGGTGCTGAAGCGCGGCATCACCGATTCCCACGAGCTGTTCGACTGGTATATGAACGTCGCCCAGGGGCTGTTCGATCACGACAATCAACGCCCTGCCGCGAGCAATGCCGCGGGACACAGCACCGAGGCATCGACCCAGGACAGCAGCCGCCGAATATCCATCGCCATCATCGACAACCTGGGCCAGGTGCAAAAGGAGTGGCTGATCAGGCGCGCCTTCCCGGTCAAATGGACCGGACCCGAATTCAGTGCCAGCGCCAGCAACGTCGCCTTCGAATCGATCGAACTGGCGCACGAAGGCCTCGTCAAGGTGACTCCATGAGTATTTACACGGTGATACGGGACGTCAGCGAGACACTGCAAAACGTGCTGCAATCCGAATTCGTCGCCTCGACCAATTTCGAAGTCACCCTGCAATCGCCGCAAAACGTGAGTTCGGCGTCGCAACACTATCTCAACCTGTACCTGTATCACGTAACCGAAAACGGCTTTGCCAAAACCCGCGAGGCGCTGCGTCGGGGCAGCGACCAGATGCAGAGAGCGCCGCTGGCGTTGAACCTGTATTACATGCTGACCCCCTATACGCAGGCAACAGCGACAAACCCACTCGTCTCGAATATCGACGAACACCTCATACTCGGCGATGCGATGCGAATTCTTTACGACAACTCCGTCCTTGAAGATTCGGTACTGCTCGGTGACCTGCGCGGACGCAGCGAGGAATTCACGATCTCGCTTTGCCGCATGAACCTCGAAGAGCAAACCCGCATCTGGAATGCGCTGCAGATTCCCTATCGCCTGTCCGTTTGTTACGAGGCCAGGATCGCGTTGATCGAATCGAAAGACCTGGTCGACGTCTCCCGCGTCGAAACGCAAATCAATGAATACAGCGAGATATAGGCAGTGATGGACGGTAACGATCCTGTCATCAACGAACACGCCGCGTACGCGTCGGAAGAGGAATATCTGAGCGATCAGCTCGCGCGAGTCGACCTGATGATCAATCTGGCGCTGGAAAAAAAGGAACTGGCCGAGTCCACTCCGGACAATCCCGAATTGTCGGGCCTGGTGCTGACCCGCGACGAAATCGATCGGATCCTCGGAAATGTTGAGATGTCGGATCGCCCCGACCCGCGCCCCAGGCAAGAATCGATTCTCGCAATCATCGACCGGCTGACAGAGTTCGATCGTCGGATAAAACTGCGAGTCGACCTTTCGTGGCAAAACGGATCTCCCCCGGCGCTGGAGTGGGTCGCCGAAAACTATCGACTGACCGCGTTCGAGAAAGACGTCTTGATCTTGCTTCTGGCGCCCGAATTACACCGAAAATACGAACGCCTCTATGCCTATCTGCAGGACGATGTTACCCGCAAGTACGCCACCATTTACCTGGTCCTGCAGCTACTGTGCGCCAGCTTCAACGAAAACCTGACCGGTCGCGCGTTCCTGGCAAGCGACTCCCTGTTGATCAAACACGGGATCGTCATCTATGACCGCGAGGCCGCCGAGAATGGCGATACGCAAATATCGAGGCCCATCAGGCTCGATACGCGGATCGTCGATTTCGTTTTGCACCGGCAGCGGTTCGATCCCGAGCTCGATGCCTCGGTCAGACTGCTGCCGGCCGGCAAACCCGTTTCCGGATTGTTGCTGGACGAGTCCGGCAAACGCCAGTTGGACAACCTGGTCGTTCACTATCGCCGCATGATGGACGAATTCCGCGCCACGCGCATGCTGGATGCACCCGGCTTGACCTGCAATCTGAGAGGGCGTCGCGGGGTCGGCAAATCAAGCGCCGCTGCAGCGGTTTGTCATGAACTCGGAATCAATTTGCTGCTGGTCGACGTGCCGAGTTTGCTCGCGCGGGGACTTCACCTGGACTCGATCGTACGCAAAATCGCGCTGGAAGCCCGGCTCAATCGTGCGGCGTTGTATTTTCGACTCGGCGAGGATGCGCGTTCGGCCGACGCCGCCGATCGAATTCGAGGCTTCGATCCCGGAACGCTCCCGCATCGATTCTCCGGATTAAAATTTGTCGCCGGTGCGGCCGACGAGTCGAGCCCGCTGGGCGAGATGGATTCCAGCATGACGATCGAACTGCAGAGCCAGGATTTCGAGTTGCGCAAACTGGCCTGGGGGCGAGCGCTGCAAGAACACTCGGTTGAATATGATATGTTCGAACTGGACGAACTGGCGGTGAAGTTCGAATTCACCGCCGGACAGATCGACAGCGCCGTGCGCCAGTACCGCGATCATGCCGTGATCGAGTCGGGGGTCGGCGATACCAATGCCAGGGAACTGCTGTACCGGGCCTGTCGGCAACAAGGTACCCGAAAACTGGCCGGCCTGGCGCAAAAAATCGCGCCGGTATACGGCTGGGAAGATATCGTCCTGTCCACCGGGAGCTTGCAACAACTCAAAGAAATTTGCGAACAGGTGCGACTCAGCCCCTGCGTGCTGGGTGACTGGGGATTCGGCGCTAAATTGCAGCGCGGCAGCGGCGTCAATGCGCTTTTTTCGGGGCCAACCGGCACCGGCAAGACCATGGCCGCGGAGATCATCGCGGGAGAGCTGGGGCTGGATTTATACAAGATCGA
Organism: Gammaproteobacteria bacterium; assembly: GCA_041564355.1. Classification (GTDB taxonomy): domain Bacteria; phylum Pseudomonadota; class Gammaproteobacteria. The sequence goes on from JBFGQE010000191.1 coordinate 3,879, forward strand.
CCTGTCGAGCATCGTCAGTAAATACATCGGCGAAACCGAAAAGAATCTTGGCCGGCTGTTCGATGAAGCCGAATCGAGTAATGCCATCCTGTTTTTCGACGAAGCGGACGCGCTGTTCGGCAAGCGCACCGAAGTCAAGGACTCGCACGATCGCTACGCCAATATCGAAGTTAACTATCTCTTGCAAAGGATCGAGGAGTATCGCGGCATCGTTGTCCTGGCGACCAATCTGCGCAATCACCTGGACGATGCCTTCACCCGCCGCCTGCGGATTACCATCGAATTTCCTTTGCCCGACGAACAAAGCCGGGCGCATATCTGGGAAAAAGTGTTTCCACCGGCGGCGCCGCTCGACAAGAGTGTCGACATTGCCTTCGTGGCGAACCGGTTCAAGTTGTCCGGGGGGAGTATCCGTAATGCGGCCCTGACCAGTGCTTTTCTGGCGGCGCGGGAAAATCAGGCAATTTCAATGCGCCACGTGATTTGCGCGATCAAGCGCGAGCTCCAGAAAATGGGACGGATATGTACCAAGAACGAGTTCGGCCAGTACTACAAGCTGCTCGCCGACGGTGAAGCCGCATGAGACGCCGTAGAAAAAAACCGGAACAGGCGACTTACACATCGGAGGTGTTGCCTTCGACTGCGGCCAGGCCGGCTTCGAGACAGGATTCCGTCGGTGCCCGGGAACGCGAAAAGCGCAGTGCCGGTCGCGGGCTGGACCGAGATGTGCGACAGAAAATGGAACGCTTGTTAAAGCAGGATTTCGGCCAGGTAGTGATTCACAGCGATTCGAACGCCAATCGTGCCGCGGAATCGCGCCGCGCCAGGGCATACGTGCGCGGCAGAGATATTTATTTCGGCCGCGCGGAGTATAACCCGCAAACGGAACAGGGCCTCGAGTTGCTGGCACACGAACTCATTCACGTTGCGCAAACTGATGCCGGGGCTTCGCACGAAAGCGAAGCCGTGTCGCGCCCGGAGCAAGCGATCGAGCGGCAGGCAAACGCGGCGACGGCCGGGGTGTTGCAGGGGCAAAAAGCGGCCGTCAATCGCAGTACCGCCAGTGGAATACTGCGCGAGACGACCGAAGAAGCCGCGACACCGAGCATGAGCGTGCATCCTTACGACATCACCTCGGCGCATTCGAGCGGCGTTATCAACGCCGGATCCTTCTCGGTGTCGTTTCGTTACCGGGTTAACACCGGCTCGGGCGAAACGGTGTTGGTGCTGGAAATTCCCGACGGGGTCAGCGCGGTCTTCGCGCCGTTGAGCGAGATACCGCGGGGGGCTTACCGGGTAGACGATCCCGGCGGCGACGCCGCGCGCACAATAAAGATTCACGTGCAAAGCGAAACCGGCGGCATTCCTGCGATCCAGACGACGTTTTCGAACGGAACCGACTATTACCTGAACGTTTTCAAGTTTCCGGGGTGAGCATGCGCGAGAAGTCATTTGTCGATCGAATCAAAAAACGGCACCAGGATTGTCCAGGCCGGGCGCGGATGGGCC
>JBFGQE010000192.1:0-5382 GCA_041564355.1 Gammaproteobacteria bacterium
GCTTAGACTTGATCGCATCAAACCCGGGGGCGTATTCTATACGCCCCCTTTTTTTAGAATATTAATAATATGCCAGGTAACCTCACCCTCGAGACGCTGAAGGAAAAAGTAGCGTCCGGACGGATCGATACCGTCATTACCGCGATTCCCGACATGCAGGGCCGGTTGATGGGAAAGCGTTTTCACGCACAGTTCTTTCTCGACAGCGCCTGGGAAGAAACCCACTGCTGCAACTACCTGATCGCGACCGATCTCGAGATGCACACGGTCGACGGTTACCAGTCGACCAGCTGGTCGGCAGGCTACGGCGACTACATCATGAAGCCCGACATGACGACCCTGCGTGTGCTGCCCTGGCTCGAAGGCACCGCGCTGGTCCTGTGCGACCTGCTCGACCACCACACGCACGCGCCGGTACCCCACTCTCCGCGCGCGGTACTGAAACACCAGGTCGAACGCCTGCGCTCGATGGGCCTCGAGTCCGCGGTGGCGACCGAGCTCGAGTTCTTCGTGTTTCGCGAAAGTTTCGAGGAGCTACGCGACAAGGGCTATCGTGATATGACGACGATCAGCTCCTACAACGAGGATTACCACATCTTCCAGACGACCAAGGAAGAGAGCCTGATGCGTGCGATTCGCAACGGCCTGCAGGGCGCCGGCGTGCGCGTCGAAAATACCAAGGGCGAGGCCGATCCCGGGCAGGCGGAAATCAACGTCTGCTACAGCGACGCGCTGGAAATGGCGGACAATCATTGCCTGGTCAAAAACGCGGTCAAGGAGATCGCGTTCCTGAACAACCGCGCGGTGACCTTTCTCGCCAAGTGGAGCCACGACGCGGCCGGGTCCTCCAGTCACATCCACCAGTCGCTGGTCTCGACCGAGGGCGAGGCGGTGTTTTACGACCCGAACGCCGAGTACGGCATGTCGGAGATGATGCGCCAATACCTTGCCGGCCTGCTCAAGCACGCCAGCGAGAATACTTTTTTTCTCGCCCCCTACGTGAATTCGTACAAGCGTTTCATGGCCGGCACCTTCGCCCCGACCAAGGCCATCTGGTCACTGGACAACCGCACCGCCGGCTATCGCGTGGTCGCCGACGGTACGCGCAACGTACGCGTCGAATGCCGTGTCGGTGGCAGCGACCTGAACCCTTACCTCGCAATCGCGGCGCAGATCGCCGCCGGGATCGCCGGCATCGAGAACCGACTCGAGCTGGAGAAAGAATTCAAGGGCGACGCCTACCATGCGCGCAAGGCCCGCGAAATTCCATCGACGCTGGCGCAGGCGACGCAGGCGCTGAAGAAATCGGCGATGCTGCGCGATGCGATGGGCGCCGACGTTATCGACCACTACGTGCGCAACGCCGAGTGGGAACTCGAGGACTTTTACAGCAAGGTCACCGATTACGAAGTCAGGCGCGGTTTCGAGCGTGCCTGACCCCGATACTTAATCCAGAGAGACTGACGAAATGAACCTGACTGCAAACTGGTCTTACCCGACCGCGATTCGGTTTGGCGCCGGACGGATCGCCGAAATTGCCGACGCCTGCAACAGTTGCGGCATCGGCAAACCGTTGCTGGTTACCGATCGCGGCCTCGCCGACATGCCGATTACGCGCGATACGCTGGCCCTGCTCGAGCAGGCTGGCCTGGGCGACGCCCTGTTTGCCGACGTCGATCCGAATCCGAACGAGACCAATCTCGCAAAGGGCATCGAGGCTTTTCACGCGGGCGACCACGACGGGGTCATCGCGTTCGGCGGCGGCTCGGGACTCGATCTCGGCAAGCTGGTCGCGTTCATGTGCGGGCAGACCCGGCCGGTGTGGGATTTCGAGGACATCGGCGACTGGTGGACCCGCGCCGACGCGGGCAAGATCGCACCGATCATCGCGGTGCCCACCACGGCCGGCACCGGTTCGGAAGTCGGTCGCGCCGGCGTTATTTCGAACTCCGCAACGCATGAAAAGAAAATCATCTTTCACCCGAAAATATTGCCGTCGATCGTCATCTGCGACCCGCAACTGACGGTCGGCATGCCAGCCAAAATCACCGCCGGCACCGGCATGGACGCGTTCGCGCATTGTCTCGAGGCTTACTGTTCACCGCATTACCACCCGATGAGCCAGGGCATCGCGGTGGAGGGTATGCGCCTGGTCAAGGATTACCTGCCGCGCGCCTACGCTGACGGCAGCGATATCGAGGCGCGCGCGCAAATGATGTCGGCGGCGGCGATGGGCGCAACCGCGTTCATGAAAGGCCTCGGCGCGATTCACGCGCTGTCGCATCCGATCGGCGCGTTTTACAACACGCATCACGGCACCACCAACGCGGTCGTTATGGCGCCGGTGCTGCAGTTCAATCGCAGCGCGATCGAGACCCGCATCGAGCGCCTGGCCGCGTATCTCGGCATTGACGGCGGCTTCGACGGTTTTTACGCATTCGTCGAGGAATTGAACGCGTCACTCGGTATCCCCGCCAACCTGACCGAGCTCGGCGTGACCGACCCGGACCTGGACTGGCTGGTCGAGCAGGCGCTGCAGGACCCCAGCGTCGGCGGCAACCCGGTGGAAATGACCCCGGAAAATACCCGCCAGCTGTTCACCGACTGCCTGTAGAGGAATACGGGGACAGTATACCTATTTCGCCTAGCGAAATAGGTATACTGTCCCCCGAATTACGAATTAACCTAAACCAGTTTGTCGCGCGGGGTTTCGCCGCTGAAGAAGGCCTCGATGTTTTCCACCACGCGCATGCCCATCGCCTTGCGCGTTTCGCGAGTCGCGCTGCCGAGATGCGGCAGCAGCACGACGTTCTCCATCTCGATCAGCGCCGGCGTTACCGCGGGCTCTTTTTCGAATACATCGAGTCCCGCACCGGCGATCCCGCCATTGCGCAGCGCGTCGACCAGCGCCGCCTCGTCGACCACGTCGCCGCGGGCGGTGTTGATCAGGAACGCGCCCGGTTTCATCGCCTTGAATACCTGCGTGCCGATCAGGTGGTAGGTCTCCTTGCCGCCGGGGCAATGCAGCGACAGGAAATCGGCCTGCGCGTAGACGTCCTCGGGTGACTCGGCCTGGACCGCGTTGAGCCCGGCCAGCGCTTCCGCGCCCGGCGGGAAGGGATCGTGGAACACGATCTTCATGTCGAATCCTCGAGCCGCCCTGGTCGCGACCGCGCGCGCAATCCGGCCCATGCCGATCAGGCCGAGGGTCTTGCCGGTCACGCTGGTGCCCATCATGTGCGTCGGCCGCCAGCCGGTCCATTCGCCGTTGCGCAGGTGGCGCTCGCCCTCGCCCGCGCGGCGCGCGACGGCGAGCAACAGCGTCATCGCGAGATCCGCGGTGCAGTCGGTCAGCACTTCCGGCGTGTTGGTGACGGTAAGACCCGCGGCTTTTGCCGCGTCCAGATCGATGTGATTAAAACCAACGCCGTTGCTGCCGAGAATCCTGGCGCGCATATCGTCCACGCCGAGCACCTCCGCGGTGACCTTGTCGCATACCGTCGGCAATACCGCGTCCGCATTGCGCAGCGCGTCCTGCAGTTCAGCCACCGACATCGGGTGATCGTCTTCGTTGAGCTGGGTATCGAAGCGCTCGCGCAACACGGCCTCGACATCCTCGTGCCAGCGCCGGGTCACGATAACTTTGGGTTTTGCCATGGAGTTTTATCCTCGGGTGAAAGCGATGTAAAAAACGGTGGATTGTAGGTAAGCCGCGTAACCGCGTCTAGCGCAAATTCGTCGTCAGGCGTCTTCGACCAGCTCGGGATAGGCAAACAGCGACGGAGCGCCGCCCGTGTGCAGGAACACGACGTTGTCGCCGACGCCGAAACGGTCGTCGCGCAACAGCGCGAGCAAGACCGCGAAGGCTTTACCCGAGTAGGTCGGGTCGAGCAATATGCCTTCCTTGCGCGCGAGGTAGTGAATCGCTTCGACCGTACCCTCGCTCGGCATCCCGTATCCCGGCGGAAACGCGCTGTCGTCGCACACCACCTCGTCGTCGGCGATCTCGATATCGCTGCCAAGCACGTCGATTACCGCTTTCATCTTGGTGATCACGCGTTGTTTCTGGCTGGCGCTGTCGCGCCGCACGCAGACGCCGTGCACGAACGAATCGCAGCCGCTGGCCCTGACGCCAAACAGGAAACCGCTATGCGTCGACGCCGAGCCGGACGGCACGATGAATCGAGTCGGCTCAAATCCCAGCGCGCTGGTCTGTGCCACCAGCTCTTCGGCGCAATCGACGTAACCGAGCGCGCCGTAGGGCGTGTGCGCGTTCGATAGCGGAATCACGTAAGCCTTGCGCCCTTCCTGCGCGAGTTCCGCGGCGCGCGCTTCGAGCGCGCGGTCGGCGCCGGACTCGTCTTCGCCGACTGGATAGAAATTGATCTTCGCACCCATCAGGCGGACCAGGAACGGGTTACCTGAATGGTGGTACTCGGGCTGCTCGCGGGCTACGCGGTGTTCCAGCTGGACCTCGACGTCGAGGCCCATCTTGCGCGCCGCGGCCACGGTCATGCGCACGTGGTTGGACTGCACCGCGCCGGTGGTCAACAAGGTATCCGCACCGTTCGCGATCGCCTGGCCGACATAAAACTCGAGCTGTCGGCTCTTGTTGCCGCCGAAGGCGAGCCCGGTGCAGTCGTCGCGCTTGATCCAGACGTTGGTGCCGAACTCGGCGCTGACGTTTTCGAGCCGCTCCAGCGGCGTCGGTAAATGGCTTAGCGATACGCGGGGAAAATCTTTGGTCAATGACATACTAGGTCTCCTCAGCCCAGGATCTTGATCAGCACGACGCCGATGCAGACGAGCACCGCGGCAACGATGCGCTGGCGACCGAACGGTTCGCGAAACATCAAGGTTCCAATCAGGGCTGCAAATATTACACTGGTTTCGCGTAACGACGAAACCATCGCCATCGGCGCAACCCCCATCGCGTAAATGACCATCCCGTAGGCGGACGCCGCGGCCAGCGCGCCGAGCAGGATCTTGCCGGGCTTGGCGTGCATGTATCCAAACCACTCGCGGCGACGATTCGCGAGCAGCCACAGTCCGATCGGAATCGGCTCGAACACGTAAAGCCAGATGATGTAACTGAAAGGGTTGCCGGCCGCGCGCACGCCAACCCCGTCGGCCACGGTATAACCCGCGATCAGCACCGAGGTCGCGAGCCCCCAGCGCAGCGCCAGCGGCGGGATCTTGCCGAAGGTGCCACCGGCAAAGGTTATGCTGATCAACCCGGCACTCACCAGCGCAATGCCGAACATCGACCCGATGGACAGCCATTCGTCAGCTAACACGCCCGCGCCGATCACGACCAGCACCGGCGCGAGCCCGCGAAACAGCGGGTAGACCTGCGATAGATCGCCGGCGCGGTAGGATTTA
>JBFGQE010000193.1:0-5340 GCA_041564355.1 Gammaproteobacteria bacterium
AGCAGGTCGATCGCGCTGCGGATGTAGGCCGCGGGACCCTCCTCGCCCGCGTGCGCGACGGCGAGAAAGCCTTCGTCGCGGGCGCGCGCGAATACGCGCGCGAATTTCTCCGGCGGGTTGCCGGCCTCGCCCGAATCGAGACCGACGCCGACGATACGCTCGCGGTGCGCCAAGGCCTGTTCGAGGGTCGCGAAGGCGGCGTCCTCGTCGAGGTGGCGCAGGAAGCACATGATCAGCCGGCTCGTGATGCCGAGTTCCTCGTGGCCGCGGTCGAGCGCGCGCGTGATCCCGTCGATGGCCGTGTCGAATGCGATGCCGCGGTCGGTGTGGGTTTGCGGGTCGAAGAAGATCTCGGTGTGGACGACGTTGTCCTGCCGGCAGCGCTCGAGGTAAGCCCAGGTCAGGTCGAAAAAATCCCGCTCCTCGATCAGCACGTTGGCGCCCTGATAGTAAATGTCGAGAAAGGATTGCAGGTTGGTGAATTCGTAGGCCGCACGAACCTCGTCGGCCGACGCAAACGGAATTTCGACCCGGTTGCGCCTCGCCAGCTCGAACATCAGCTCGGGTTCGAGACTGCCCTCGATGTGTAGATGGAGCTCGATCTTGGGTAGCGCCTGGATGAAGTTCTCCATGGGTGGCTAGTCTCTCACAAAAGTCGCGTGCTGGTAATACTGGCCCGGCGGCGGCGGCGGGTTTGCCCGCCGTCGATTTACCGCTACCATGCGCGCATGCCGCGTGTTGCATCCAGATGATTAACCTCGACCCGGAGCAGGCCGGGACGCTCGCGGCGTCGCTGGCGCTGCCGGCCGATGTCGAGCTCGGCGACTACCTCGGCACCGGCGGCCGCGCGCACGTATTCCTCGCCGCGTTGGACGGCCAGCGAGTCATCGCCAAGGTTTACCGCGAAGGGGCCGCGGAGAAATATCGACGCCGCTACGGCGTCGACATCGCCGAGTTCGAGTACGAACGCAATCGCGCGCTGTACGCCATCGACGAAATCCGGCGGCACGTTGCGATTCCGTACCGCGCCTACCCGGCGGGCGGCGAGCATGCGCACTGCATGCTGCAGGAATATATCGACGGGCGCACGCTCAAGGACCTCGTGATCGATCTTGGCCGACTGCCCGACGAGGTGCTCGAGGCCGGCTACCGCGTGATCCGCGCGGCCGAAGCCCGCGGCATCCACGATCTCGACATCAGCTCGAAAAACGTGCGCATCGTCGAGCAGGACGGCGCGCTGGTGCTGAAACTCTACGACTTCAACCTGATGCCGCAGCACCTCGCTCCGCCGAATCCGTTCGTCGGCCTCGCGCTGAAGCTCGGCCTGCGCCGCAAGTCGCACCGGGACTATCGAAATCTCAGGAAGTGGGAAATACGTGGCCGCAACGCACAGACCACGGCTCCGAACTGAAAATTTATCCACGCCTGGCATCTGCCCATCTATACTCGAAGATACTGAGTCGGCACCGTCCGATCGGTGCGATGCCGGTGCGCAATTAACTTTCGCCAGCTTAACCCCTTGCAAGGTCTTGTATTCATGGATTGGCTGAAATCTAACCGGTCTGCGTTGATCGTTGGAACGATTTTCTTGCTCGGATTTGCCGTTCTCTTGGTCGCGTCGCAATCGAATTTCGTTTCCTACGATACTTACTGGCATCTGAAGATCGGCGAGGACTGGCTGGGCAGCGGCCTGTCTTCCGCTCGCGATCGATACAGCTTCACCTTCGGCGATCGGCCGGTCTCGGGTGCATACCTGGTGTTTCAGGTGGTACTTGCCGGCTTTGTCGAGCTTTTCGGTTTTGCCCATGGCCTGTGGCTGCTCAAGGTTTTTGCCATGGTCCTCTTCGGTATTGTCCTGTTTGCTTTCTATCGGCAAATCGGGGCGGGCTGGCACGTCGTGTTCGTTACCTTGCCTTTTATCTGCCTGTTCCTGTTGTATCGGTCCTTCCACATCAGGCCGGAAATTTTCGACAACGTTCTGATCGTCGCGGCCCTCGTCCTGTACCTGAGGGCAAAAGATACCTTCAGCCACGCCAACCTCGCGCTGATCGCCGCGCTGCAATTGTTCTGGGTAAACTACCACGCGGCTATCCTGGGCTACGTCATTTTCTTCGGTTTGTTCGTCGACCGCGCGGTCGATATGCTCCGCGCCCGGTGGCCCGTTTCCGCGTGGTATGCCTGGGCGGCCTGGGGCGGATTTATTTTTCTGCTCGGGTTTGCGAATTCCGACCTGCAGCACCCGCTTTTTGCCGCCCTCGGCTTCGCCGACGAATGGAGCATTCTGAACGAACATCGAGCAACCGGCGACGTCGAGGCCGGTAGCGCCATTTTCACGGCCTTCTGGCTGATCTCCGCGTGCCTGGTGGCGGCGCTGCTGTACCAGCGCGAATTCGGGCTTGCCGTCGTCTGCTGTATCTTCGCCTACAAATCATGGGAAATGTTTCGCCTCGTGACCATGTCCGGCGTCGTGATCGGGATGGTGGCGGCCTACTCAATCGGCAAGATCGATATTCCCGGGTACCTGGCGCAAAAAGAGCCTCGGGCGAGATACGCGTGCCTGTTGCTCGGCGGAATCCTTGCCCTCGGCGGCTTTTACCTGGCTGGCACGCAGGCAGGTATTGTCAAAAGAATGTCGAATTCGATGGATTTTCCGCATTCGATCGTTGCCTACCTGCGGCAAGCTCACCCGGACGGCGGGAAGATATTCAACCGCATGCGCGACGGCGGTTACCTGATGTACCACCTGGCGCCTGAATTCAAGGTATACATCGATGGCCGCAGCAATATCCTGTATCCGCTCGACTTCGTTACCCGCTACAAGGCGCTGTATACGTCCGCACAAGGGGAGTCGCTCGCCGGGGAAATCGAGCGATACGATATCGATTTCGCCATTTTTCCGATCGAAATGGCGCAGCTGCCGTTGATGGACACCGCGGCCGGTCTCGATATCGAATTGGTCAGCGATCGTTTTATCCTGTTGTCTTCCCGCGCGGCCGCGTTTCCGGTATCGGGGCGTTACCTTTACTATCCGATGTGCTGGGACCCGTCGCACGCGCAGGCCCTCGCCGTCGAATCGGCCAGGGCAAAACAGGTATTACCCGATGATTCGGTGCTGATTCCGATTCTGAACACGCTCGGTCATTTCGCCGAGAGTCCCGGTCCGGACAGGTACCTGGAATCGATCGTGACGATCGAGCCGCAATCGGATTATTACTGGCGCTTGTTGGCTTACGTATCGCTGGAGTCGAGGTACTTCGAGCAGGCGTTCAAATTTTTCAAGGCGATCAACAGCAAAAAGATTCTGGACCTGTTGATGATCGCTTACGTCTCGATCGAGCTTAGGGAATTCGAACTGGCCGAGAATGTGCTGACATTCGTGGCATCGGGTTCGAGGCCGCCCGGCAACACCATCGCGCTTTCCGACGACGAACAGCTGATCGCGGCATCCCTGTTCGAAACTCTGAAGGCGCTGCATCCTCTCGGGGCGATGGGCCGTGAGGAATCGGCGAGACTCGCGCTGGCAGCGAGCGCCAGGAATCCCGCGCTGAGTCTGCCGCTGGCGTCTCCGATACCCAGGGCTGGCTGCAATTCGATTTTTGCCGGGCTTGATACCACCGGGCGCACGGCCACGAGCCAGGTCGAGTAACGATCGCAACGAAGGCCTGACCGAAAAATTTACCAGTCAAACAAGCAGGTACCTGCCTGCCGCGAAGCGCCTTCACCAGAGACGGGATGGCGGGCCTGGACATGCCGCAACCCCGGGGCATGGAAGCCGTGAATTCGTGGCGGCGAAGACCGGCGCGTCACCGATGCGTCGATCCGGTATCAAGCCGGCGAGACGCGGTTGAATTCGTTGGCGAAGGCATTATCTTTCGTAGCTCGAGCGATAATCCGGAAGGACCATGAACACGACGATCGATGCGTCGCCGAACGGCGCCCGCGAACGGATTCGCCGCGGGATCGAGCATCCGCGAGTGCAGCAGGCGATCATGGCGCTCATCATCGTCAACGCGATCATTCTCGGGCTCGAGACCGTGCCCGGGGTCATGGCCGACTGGGGGCCGTTGCTGATCGGAATCGACCGCGTCATTCTCGGCGTATTCGTCATCGAGGTCGCCCTGCGCGTCGTCGGCCATGGCCTGCGCTTCTTTCGTGATCCCTGGAGCCTGTTCGACTTCGTCGTGGTCGGTATCGCGCTGGTTCCGGCCAGCGGCCCGTTCGCGGTCCTGCGTGCGCTTCGGGTACTGCGCGTACTGCGGTTGCTGACCCTGGTGCCGTCGATGCGCCGCGTCGTCGGCGCGCTGCTGAGTTCGATCCCGGGCCTGAGCTCGATCGCGGCGGTGCTGATGATTCTGTTCTACGTCTTTGCCGTGATCGCGACCAATCTCTACGGCGCGACCCATCCGCAGTGGTTCGGCACGATCGGCGAATCCCTCTACACGCTGTTCCAGGTCATGACGCTCGAGAGCTGGTCGATGGGCATCGTCCGACCGGTCATGCAGGAGCATCCGAGCGCGTGGGCGTTCTTCGTCGTTTTCATTTTGATCGCGACCTTCACGATGCTGAACCTGTTCATCGCGATCATCGTCAACGCGATGCACACCTTCGCCGAGGAAGACGCCGAGGAGACCCGCGCTGCGGTCAGCGACGCGCGCGACCACATCGAGGCCGATTTGCACGCCGAGGTCAGCGCGCTGCGCGGCGAGATCGCCGAACTCAGGCATCTGCTCGAGGCTCGCCAGGCCGCGCCGGAGTCGTCCGCGCGCGAATAATCCCTTCACCGCCCCCGGCGCTCCGCCTCGCCCGGCCGTCGCGTCGTGACGACCGCCGGTCGGCTAGTGAATTGTTTCCGCAAATCAGTAGTTTACGCGAGCGAAAAGCTGGGCATAATACGCAGCATGAGACACGCGAAGATACTACGCCTGAACAAGGCGGGTACGCCGATCGACTGGATCACGCGTGAAGAGGCCGCAACGCTCGTGGTCAAGGAACAGGTCGTCTGGGCGCTCGGCGAACACACGTTCGAGATCCGCGGTGGCTATAACCGCCTCGGGCGGCAGTCCGTGCTGTCGCTGCCGAGCATTCTTGCGTCCGACGGCAGCGTCAAGCTCAGCGATTTCGTCCCGCCGCTGGTCAACAGCTACCTGTTCCGCCGCGACCAGTTCCTGTGCATGTATTGCGGCGGCGAGTTCACCGCCGAGAATCTTTCGCGCGACCACATTCAGCCGATGTCGCGCCGCGGCACCGATAGCTGGACCAATGTCGTCACCGCGTGCAAACGCTGCAATCACCGCAAGGCCAACCGCACGCCCGAGGAGGCCGGCATGCAGCTGATCGCGG
>JBFGQE010000194.1:0-5339 GCA_041564355.1 Gammaproteobacteria bacterium
GGCACCGCGGAGCCCTGTAGCGGTTGCCCGGCGAGTTGCTGAATCGTATCCTGCCCGCTTGCCACCAGATCGCCACCAGTCTGCGGTTGCAGCGGTTGCCACAGCGCCACGGTAACCACCGCGACACTGGCCGCGACGGCCAGGCCGGCAACCGGCTTGAACCTCGCCCAGACCCATCGCGAGCCGGAGACACGGGTCGGTTTTACCGGGTCGACTTCGGCCCGCGCCTGGTCACGCACACGCGCCATCACCGACGCATGGAAGTTGGTATCGATCGCCGACGGCAGTTCGTTTCGCATCACTTCGCCGATCATGCGGTAACGCCTCAGGCGGTACTGCAGATTCACATCGGCGACCGAGTCGTCGATTGCCGCCGCGATATCTTTCCCCGGCCGATCATCCAGCAGATACGCTAGTTTCTGTTCAGAATCTGTCATGCTTCAAGTCTCGCAATAAACCAGTCAAATATTAAGGTTATAGAAATCTGCTACTTAGTCACTCCAACAGCGGTCTAAGTTCCTTATCAATTGCATCTCTGGCGCGAAAAATCCGGGATCGCACCGTGCCAATCGGACAATCCATCACCTCTGCTATCTCTTCATAGCTTAATCCATCGATTTCACGCAAGGTGATCGCCGATTTCAGGTCCTCTGGAAGCCGCTCGATCGCGTCGAACACGGTCGCCTTGATTTCCTCGGTCAGCAACAGGTTTTCCGGGTTCGCGTATTCCTTCAATCTCGACTCTCCCTCGTAGTGCTCAGCGTCATCGACATCGACCGAGTAACCGGGCGATTTCCGTGCCCGTGAAGCGAGATGGTTCTTCGCCGTGTTTGCGGCGATACGGTACAACCAGGTATAGAACTGGCTGTCGCCGCGAAAACTGCCGATCGCACGGTAAGCCTTGATAAATGCGTCCTGGGCGATGTCCTGGCATTCGGCATAGTCTGACACAAACCGACCGACCAGGTTCACGACCTTGTGCTGGTACTTTTGCACCAGGATATCGAAGGCTTCGGTATCACCGGCCTGCACTCGTTTCACCAGCTCTGCATCGAGCGGATTTGTCCCCATCGGAAAACCTGGTTGTCCTGTTTATAGAGATAATTATTTTTTATCTCCTAACCTACGAGATAAAGACTGATTATAATCTATAAAGTTCGGCGCCAGGCCCGGTTTTGCCCGGCGAATTATGTCACTATACTGAGCGTTAATTATCGCGAGTAATCTGCATGAATCAACAATTCAGGTTCGACGTCGTCATCATCGGATCGGGTACCGCCGGCCTGGCCGCGGCGCTGCATTTACCCGACTCGCTGCAGATCGCCGTGCTCGCCAAAACCCGACCCGAACAATCCTCGAGCTACTGGGCGCAGGGCGGGATTGCAGCCGTACTGGACCCGGACGACAGTGTCGCGTTGCATACCCGGGACACGGTTGCCGCCGGCGCGGGTCTGTGCGACGAATCCGTGGTCGAGTTTACCGCTGCAAACAGCAGGCAATGTGTCGAATGGCTGGCCAGTCTGGGTATGCCGTTTTCGCTCGACAATCCCGAAATCAGCGGCAGCGATTACCACCTGACGCGCGAGGGCGGGCACAGCATGCGCCGGGTCGTTCATGTTGCCGATACGACCGGCAGGGCCTTGCAACAGACTCTGCAGGCACACGTCGCCGAGCGCGCCAATATCAAGCTGTTCGAGGAGCACATCGCGGTCGACCTGATTTGCCAGCAGCGCCGCTGTGTCGGCCTTTACGCGTTTAATCGCGGCAACCAGCACGTGGATCTTTTTCGCGCGCAAAACGTGATCCTCGCCACCGGAGGTGCGAGCAAGGTATATCTCTACACGAGCAACCCGGACGGATCCACCGGCGACGGGATCGCGATGGCCTGGCGCGCCGGCTGCCGGGTTGCCAACATGGAGTTCAACCAGTTTCATCCCACTCGCCTTTACCACCCGGAGGCCAAGTCGTTCCTGTTGACCGAGGCGATCCGCGGCGAAGGCGGACGTTTGCTGTTGCCGGATGGCGAACGATTCATGCCGCGCTTCGACGAGCGCGCTGAACTCGCACCACGCGATATCGTCGCGCGCGCGATCGATCACGAAATGAAGCGTCTCGGCGTCGATTGCGTCTATCTCGATATCAGCCACAAGAGCCGCGCCTTCATCAAGTCGCATTTCCCGACCATCTACCAGCATTGTCTCGAGTTCGATATCGACATCACGCAGCAGCCCATCCCGGTCGTTCCCGCCGCGCACTACACCTGCGGCGGCGTCATGGTTGACATCAACGGGCAAACCGACCTGGAAAACCTCTACGCGCTGGGCGAAGTTTCCTATACCGGCCTGCACGGCGCCAACCGCATGGCGAGCAATTCGCTACTCGAATGCCTCGTGTTCGCGCGCGCTGCCGCGTCGCAGATCGCGGCAGAAATCGAGCCGAATCGCTTTCTGCCGGCGTTGAAACGTTGGGACGAGTCTCAGGTTACCGATTCGGACGAAGACATCGTGGTCTCGCACAACTGGGACGAGTTACGCCGCTTCATGTGGGATTACGTCGGTATCGTGCGCACCAACAAGCGTCTCGAACGCGCCCTGCATCGTACCGAACTGTTGAAGAGCGAGATCAATGAATACTACGGCAATTACAAGGTTTCCGCCGATCTGCTCGAGTTGCGCAATCTCGTCGTCGTCGCCGAACTGATCATCCATTCCGCGCTCGCGCGACGGGAAAGCCGCGGACTGCACTATACGCTGGACTACCCCGAGAGTAACGACGCCTTCCTCGGACCGACTATTCTCGATCCAAAACGGCTCCCGCCGCAAACGAAGATTGCATCGATCTGAATCCTGGCGAATCCGGGCATTTCCTTCGCAGCACCCCGCGCACTAGAATATCCGCATGATCGAACAACACAGACTGGAGATTCGAACACCGGGGCGCGCAACGGTAGAAATCACCGCGGAGGTAAACGCGCTGCTGCGCGACTCGCCGATTGCGGAGGGTCTGTGCCATGTTTTTCTGCACCACACCAGCGCATCGCTGATCATTACCGAGAATGCCGATGCCGATGTACGCCACGACCTGGAAAATTATCTTTCACACCTGGTACAGGACGGTGATCCGGCCTACCGTCATGACCAGGAGGGCGACGACGACATGGCTGCGCATATCCGCTCGGTCCTGACCCAAAGCGAGCTGACCATGCCGATTCGGGCCGGCCGCCTGGCGCTGGGCACCTGGCAGGGCCTGTATCTCTGGGAGCATCGCTACCGGCCTCATCGGCGCATGCTGACGATTACGCTGCAGGGCCTTGAGATATAACAATTTGCCGAATCGTGTTGCCATCGGCCACTAAAACCGGAGAATGGCCGGCATAGTCCAGACCTTTCGAGGAGACGCTTATGAAACTCATCCTGTTAGGCCCGCCCGGCGCCGGCAAGGGAACAGTCGCCAAGGCCCTGATGGCCCGAGACGGATCGGTGCAGATTTCGACCGGCGATATCCTGCGCGCCGCGGTTGCCGCCGGCACCGAGCTCGGCAAACAGGCAGAAGCCGCGATGGCGGCGGGCGATCTCGTCACCGATGAACTAATCATGGGTATCATGGAAGAGCGTCTGCAACAGGAAGATTGTAAAAAAGGTTACCTGCTGGACGGCTTCCCGCGCACCATACCACAGGCGATTGCATTGAAGGCGTTGCTCGAAAAACTCGGCGAGAAACTCGACGCCGCGCTTGAACTCGATATTCCGCGCGACGTCATCATCGATCGACTGACCACCCGCCGCACCTGCAGTAACTGCGGCGAAATTTATAACGTCAAGGCCAAGCCGCCGCGGGTCGAGGGCGTTTGCGACGTCTGCGGTGGCGCGGTCGTGCAACGTGACGACGAAACCGAGGAAGCGATCGAAAACCGTCTGCAGGTATACAATGAGCAGACCGCTCCGCTGATCGACTTCTACCGTGACGAGGGCTTGCTGGTCAGCGTGCCGACCTCGGAGATAGAGCCCGTCATGGCGGCGCTGCTCGAGCGCATCGAAACCTGAGTCGATAACGGACCTGGCGGGCTAACTGCCGCGCGAGCCGAGTTCGAGATAAATCATGACCCCGGCCGCGATGACCATAATCAACATGAACGCAAAACTGGCATGGCGCATCAGTTTCCTGCGTTTTTCTACCGCCGGATCGGGAATTTCCCGTAGTTGCGGTTTTTTCACCGCGCGATTGGATAATACCCACATGCAGAGCATGATTACGGCAATCGTGACGACAATCTTGCTGAACATATGAACCCGTTTAATTGCGTGGAAAGATTACCAGGTGATCGACATGAAGCCGAATCCCGATGCGCTCGTTTATTTTATGGTTGTGGTGGCTCGGCGCAAGGCACATGACTTCGATACCACTGTCCATGCGTAAAAAATAAAGAAAATCGGCTCCCCGAAAGGCTTTTTCGACGACCACTGCCGAATCCTCTGCATCGTCGTCATGCACCACATCGTCGGGCCTGATCAAGACGTCCACCTGCGTGCCGGGTTCGGCCTCGATCCGGGTGTCGCCGCGAATCAGGCCAAGATCGGTTTTCACCGAGGTAGCGTCTGCCACCGTGGCCGGGATAATCACGCCCTGGCCGATAAAATCCGCAACGAATCGATTGACCGGTTTATGGTACAGATCATAGCCACTGCCCTGCTGCTCGATACTACCCTCGTTCATGACGCAAATCTTGTCCGCCATCGCGAACGCCTCGTGCTGGTCGTGCGTCACCAGAATCGTGGTGGTGCTCTCCTGCTGCAGAATATTACGCACCTCGCGCGCCAGCTGTTCGCGCAGCTCAATGTCCATACTGGAAAAGGGTTCGTCCAGTAGCAGTATTGCCGGACGCGGCGCAAGCGCACGGGCGAGCGCAATGCGTTGCTGCTGGCCGCCGGATAGCTGGTGCGGGTAAGCCTGCGCAAAGGCAAGCATACCGACGATCGCCAGCATCTCGCCGGTACGCGTCTGTTGTGCTTTTTGGGCCATACCCTTCAGGCCAAAGCGGACGTTGTCCTCCACGCTCAGATGCGGAAACAACGCAAAGTCCTGGAAAACCATGCCGATATTGCGTTTTTCCGGCGGCAAGCAGTAGCGTTTTGCGCTGACTTCGACGCCGTCGATCAGGATCCGGCCGCTCCAGGCGGGTTCGAAACCCGCGATCGCGCGCAGCACGGTCGTCTTGCCGCAACCGCTAGGGCCCAGCATGCAGCCGATCTGTCCCGGTTCGAAGGCAAAGCTAACCCGGTTGAGCACCTGCAGGTCGTCATAGCCGGCGACCAGATCCTGGACTTCAAGTTGTGCTGTCA
>JBFGQE010000195.1:0-5309 GCA_041564355.1 Gammaproteobacteria bacterium
GAACCGAACACTGCTCGCATACCGAGAACGGCTGTATCATTGTCGAGTACATCGAGGCGGCAGAAACCTCGATCTAGGCTTCCCTGATCATGCGGTAAAGTTCGTCCTTGAGATAGAGGCGCCGTTTTTTGCGTCCCTCCAGATAGTCGTCCGAGGTATTTTCGATTCCCGTTTCGATGCGGTGAACTTCGTGGTCGACGTCGTGATATTCGTCGAACAGCCGGGCGAAATGCGCGTCGCTCACCTTGAGCTCGTGGATGGCGTCACGATGTTCGGGAAACTCGTGTAGCAAATCGTGTTTTTCGGTCAACATGACTATTTCTCAGGATTCTATTTTTTCTGCGCAGTCGACGCAGTATGCGGTAAATGGCAGCAGTTCCAGCCTGGCCTCGGGAATTGCTTCCCCGCACTCGGCACAGTGAAAGTAAACGCCGTCGTCGATTCTTTTCAACGCGAACTTGATCATTTCGAGATCCTGTTCAGAGCTGTTGCCGAGTGATTCCAGCACTTCGTCGTTTTCGCGTTCGCTGGCCTGCTCGCTCCAGTCGGCGGACATGCCCTCGTGACGAATGTCGCGGTCGATCGATTCGATGCGCTTGAGCGCCGCTTGCTTGAGCTTGATCAATTTCTCTCTGATTTGTTTCTCGTCCAATGAAACCCCCGATCGGCCTTGCCGTGAATAAACAACTGATGGAATTAAACCAAGTTTTTACCAATCATGCTAATTTCCGGCAACCGGTCGTTAGCGGAGGCGGGGCTAGTAATCGATCTGTGCCGGCCTCGACGCCCTGATCCGCTCCCGGTTCTCGAGGTAAATCACGAGCAGTCCGCCGCAAATGATCAGGCCGCTGCCGATCATCGACACCCAGTCGGGCCAGTCGCCCCAGAGCAGGTAACCCACCGCCAGCGCATAGGGCATCGAGGTGTACTCGAAAGGCGCCACGATCGACGCCTCGCCGAGGCGGTAAGCCTGTGACAGCAGGTAGCCGCCAATCGAGACCATGACGCCACACAGCAGTAATAACTGAATCTGCTGCAGGTCCGGCAGGCGCCAGGCGCGCAGCAGGAAGCTCAACGAATCGGACTGATAGCGGTCCAGCGAACCGTCCCCGATCGTCAATCCGATCGGGATGCTAATCGCGATAAAAGCGAGCTGGATGTAAAAGGTCATTGCCGCGGCGCTTTCCGCTATCCCGAGCTTGCGCGTCATCATCGTCATCATGGCGTAGGATAAAGCGGCCATCACCGGCAGCAGGCCGATCACGCGAAACAGGTCACTGCCGGGACGTAACATGATGACGACGCCGGCCAGGCCGATCAGGATCGCAAGCCAGCGCGACAGGCTCACTTTTTCGCCGAGCACGGGTTGCGACAGGATGCAAATGAACAGTGGCGCGGTGAAGAAAAGCGCGATATTTTCGGCAAAGGGCATGGCCGCAAGCCCGGTGAAGAAAAACATGTTTGCCAGCACCAGCATCGCGCCGCGCGCGAGATGCAGCAACGGGCGTCGCGTTTTGAGGGTCTTCAGCCCCGCCCGGAAATAAACGAAAACCAGTAATGCCGAGAGCGCAAACAGCGCGCGCCACAGCATGATTTCGTGCAGCGGCAGGTCCGGGCTCAGCCACTTGATGATCGCGTCGCTGACGGTCAGAAAGGCGAGCGCAGCGAGCAGGTAGAAGATGCCCTGGGTATTGGCGCCCGGTGAGGACGGGGATTTCATCGGCCGCGGGGCGGGCGCGCCGGTCGGGCGGGCACCGTGAGCAATCGCATCGCTGCCAGGTTAACGACCTTCGTAGCCTTCAAGCACGTTTACCGCGTTGATGCCAATCTCCGCGACCGCGTATCCGCCCTCCATGATGAACAGCGTCGGCAGGTTCAGCCGCGCAATCGTCGCGCCGTAGCGTTTGAAATCGTCACTGGTCAATTTGAAAAACGATATCGGATCGAGCTCGAAGGTGTCGACGCCGAGCGAGACGACCAGCGCATCGGGAGCGTAGCGGCCGATCTTGTTGCAGGCGTCCTCGAGTGCCGCGCCCCAGGTCGAATATCCGGTGCCGGGGCCCATCGGGTAGTTGTGGTTGAAACCCTCGCCCGTGCCGTTACCGGACTCGTCGGCGTAGCCGAGGAAATGCGGGAACGCGTCGCTCGGGTCGCCATGCAGCGACAAAAACATGACGTCGGCGCGGTCGTAAAAAATGGCCTGGCTGCCGTTACCGTGGTGAAAGTCGACGTCGAGCAATGCGACTCTCGAAGCGCCCTGGTCGAGAAAGGCTTGCGCCGCAACCGCTGCGTTGTTGATGAAACAATATCCTCCGAACATATCGACCGCGGCGTGATGTCCGGGTGGGCGGCATAAAGCGAAGGCTTCGCGCGCGCCGTCGCGCAGCGCGTCCTGGGCGGTGAGCGCGACGTCGACGCTGGCGCGCGCCGCCTCCCAGGTGCCGTTCGAGATGGAGGTTTCCGCGGCGAGCGCATAGTGTCCCAGCTTGCCCTCGATATGCCGCGGCACGCGTTGTTGCTGCATGCCGCGCGCCGGCCAGCAGGTTGCAATCGCTTCGCCGTCGAAGCCGGCGGCAACCCATTCATCCCAGCAGGTTTCGAGAAAGCGAATAAATTCCGCGTCGTGTATGCGGGTGACCGTTCCAAGATCGAACTGCTGCGGCGCGACGATTTCCCCGAGACCGACCTCCTTGACGCGCGACAGGATGTGCTCAGCGCGCACCGGACATTCGAACGGGGGCACGAGTTTGCCGCCGTAGAGCTCGGTTTTCGCGTCGCGCAGGGCGTGTTTCTCGCTGTAAACGGTAAGCATGTCATAGCCTCCTTGGGAAATTCGGGGAGTCGGTGGTCAGTCTGACGAGATCACCGCGAGATCCGATTCGAGGCATTAATTCTTATCGATTTCAACCGCGATGGCTAGCGCTATCATCGTCGCAACCGGTAAATCCTCGTTTTCCTGGCGCTAAGCCGATGATTCGCACTGACAATCGAGGCGGGTCCGGATAAAATGTGATCACAGCTTTATCAGGACAAACTACCATGACGCAAACCACTCGAGTCTCGTTCGACTGGCAGGATCCCATGTTTCTCGAGCAGCAGCTAAGTGACGAGGAACGAATGATCCGCGACGCCGCGCGCGAATATTGCCAGGCGCGCCTGATGCCGCGCATCCAGCAGGCCAACCGCGAAGAGTTTTTTCACCGTGAAATCATGAACGAGTTCGGCGAGCTCGGTCTGCTCGGTGCGACGATTCCCGAGGAATATGGCTGCGCCGGCGCAAACTATGTGTCCTATGGCCTGGTCGCGCGCGAAGTCGAACGTGTCGACAGCAGCTATCGCTCGGCGATGAGCGTGCAATCCTCTCTGGTGATGCACCCGATCTTCGCTTACGGCAGCGAGGCTCAGCGGCAAAAGTATCTGCCACGCCTTGCCACCGGCGAACTGATTGGCTGTTTCGGCCTGACCGAGCCGGACGCCGGATCGGATCCGGCAAGCATGAAAAGCACGGCCACCGAGGTGGACGGAGGCTACGCGCTCAACGGCGCAAAAATGTGGATTACCAATTCCCCGATCGCCGACGTGATGGTGATCTGGGCCAAGCTCGATGGCGTGATCCGCGGGTTTATCCTCGAACGTGGCATGGAGGGGCTATCGACCCCGAAGATCGAAGGCAAGTTCTCGTTGCGTGCCTCGACGACCGGAGAAATCGTGATGCAGAAGGTGTTGGTCCCGACGGATAACCTGCTGCCCGATGCCGAGGGACTGAAAGGCCCGTTCGGCTGTCTCAATCGAGCCCGCTACGGCATCGCCTGGGGGGCGATGGGTGCGGCCGAATTCTGCTGGCACGCGGCGCGCCAGTACACGCTGGATCGCAGCCAGTTCGGGCGGCCGCTCGCCGCAACCCAGCTGGTGCAGAAGAAGCTTGCCGACATGCAAACCGAGATCACGCTCGGGCTGCAGGGTTGCCTGCAGATGGGGCGCCTGATGGATGCGGGCAATTGCCCGGTTGAACTGGTCTCGCTGATGAAACGCAATAACTGCGGCAAGGCGCTGGACATCGCCCGCGTCGCGCGTGACATGCACGGTGGCAATGGCGTGTCCGACGAATACCACGTGATCCGGCACGCGATGAACCTCGAAGCGGTCAATACCTACGAAGGCACGCACGATGTGCACGCGCTGATTCTGGGCCGGGCACAAACCGGCATTCAGGCCTTCAGCTAAATGCCGGGACCGCTCGCCGGTGTTCGCGTTCTCGACCTGAGTCGCATCCTGGCCGGCCCCTGGGCCAGCCAGATGCTCGCCGATCTGGGTGCCGACGTGATCAAGGTCGAGCGCCCGGGCAGCGGCGACGATACGCGCGGCTGGGGCCCGCCCTATATGCCCGATGCAGAGGGTAACGCAACCACCGAGGCGGCGTACTTTCACGGCGCCAACCGGGGCAAGCGTTCCGTCTGCATCGACATGGCGCAGGCAAGGGGGCAGGCGCTGGTTCGAGATCTGGCGCGTCATTGCGACGTGCTGATCGAGAATTTCAAGGTTGGCGGTTTACGCAAGTACGGCCTCGATTTCGCCAGTCTGCAAGCGGTCAACCCGAAGCTGGTGTACTGCTCGATTACCGGGTTCGGCCAGTCCGGACCCTACGCCGGGCGCGCCGGATACGATTTCATGATCCAGGCGATGGGCGGCATCATGAGCGTAACCGGCGAACCCGACGGCGAACCGATGAAGTCCGGTGTCGCCACCGCCGATATCCTGACCGGCCTCTACGCCGCGAACGCGATCCAGGCGGCGTTGATACATCAGCTTAGGACCGGGGCGGGGCAGTACATCGACCTGGCCCTGCTCGACGTACAGGTCGCGACCCTGGCGAGCCAGGCGATGAACTACCTGGCCAGCGGAAGCAATCCCCCGCGATACGGCAACGCTCATCCGAACATCGTGCCATACCAGGCGTTTCAGACCAGCGACGGCTACATCGTGCTCGCCGTGGGCAACGATGCCCAGTTTGCGCGCTTTTGCGAGCTCGCCGAGCGTTCCGATCTCGCCGCGGACGAGCGTTACCGCAACAATAGCGGCCGCGTGCGCCACCGAGACGAACTGATTCCCGTGATTATCGAGATCATGCAGGCGCAGGACAGCGCCTGGTGGCTGCACGAGCTGAATCGGCGCGGCATACCCTGTGGACCGATCAACAACCTCGACCAGGTATTCGCCGACCCCCAGGTTCGGCACCGCGGCATGCGTATCGAACTCGAGCATCCGACCGCGGGCCGGGTCGCCGGGGTGGCCAGCCCGATCCGCCTGTC
>JBFGQE010000196.1:0-5302 GCA_041564355.1 Gammaproteobacteria bacterium
ACGACACCCAGGTCGGCGAGCGAGGGTTGTTGCTGTCGGGTGGCCAGCGTCAGCGGGTGTCGATCGCGCGCGCCTTTCTCAAGGATGCGCCGATCCTGATTCTCGACGAGCCCACCAGCTCGCTCGACGTGCCGACCGAAAACGAAATGCTGGGCGAACTGGCGGCGCTGATGCGAGACCGGACCACGATCCTGATCAGCCACCGTTTGTCGGCACTGAAGAAATGCGACCCTATCTTCGTGTTGAAGGCGGGCCGGCTCGAGCCGGTTGCGACCGTGGATTCGGTAGTCGCGGAAATGAACAAGAAATCCGCCGAGGGCGAGACCTATGGCCATGAAAAATCCGGTTAGCGTCGTCGCCTTGCGCGAACACCAGGCGTTGCGATGCTGGCAAAGCCTGGGCAACGATTTGTCGCCAGTCTCGATCGGAATCGTCCAGGACGAAATGACCCGCTGCGTCTGCCGGCTGAAATTCGCGGGCGGGCCCGTCATCGACGCGTCTCGCGAACGGCGCGCGGGCGGCGTCGCGCCGCCCGGCGACGCCGTCATTGCCAAGCGCGCGCTGCGGGCGGACATCGAAAAGGAAGCCTGGTTTTATCGCGACTCGCTGCCGGCATTGTCGATGGCCGTCATCCCGTTCCTCGGCGTCGTCGACGACGACGATCCGAAGTTTGCCTGGCTATTGATCGGCGATGCCGGTGACGCGCATTACGT
Source organism: Gammaproteobacteria bacterium (assembly GCA_041564355.1). Classification (GTDB taxonomy): domain Bacteria; phylum Pseudomonadota; class Gammaproteobacteria. The sequence goes on from JBFGQE010000196.1 coordinate 714, forward strand.
CGCCGATGATCGGGCACATCGAAAACTGGCTGCCGGCTGGCTCGGCCGGTTTCACGTTACCAGCGCGGAAATGTCCCGGTCGCGGGCCGTCGAGGATCGCGGGCCCGCGCATTATTTACCCTATATCGGCGAAGCACTGGGACTGCTGGATGACCGAAGCCTGTATCGCTGGGCCGGCCCGGAAGACCTCCGGGTACTGGGCGAGATCGAGGCATATTGCGACAAGATATCCTCGAACTGGGGCGAGCTGGTCCGGTTTTGCGACGCGATGCCGCATACACTCGTGCACGGCGACATCAAGCCCGACAATATGCTGGTAGTGGATTCTGACACCGGCCCCGCGCTCGCGGTGATCGATTGGCACGAGGGCGGGCGCGGCGTGCCGGCGCTGGACCTGGCCAAGTTCCTGGGATACCGGGTCGGGCTGGATTTCGATACCTACCTCGATTACTGGCGCGAAACCTGGCCGCAATGGGACATCGGCGCGGTGCGTCGCCTCGGCTACGTCGGCGAGATCTTTCGCTGGATCGCCAGCGTGCGCTGGCAGCTCGAGGATTTCCGTCATGGGCGAATCGAACGCGGGATATCGAGCATGCGCGTTTACCGTGACTGGTCGACCGATATCGAGCGGGCGGCGCCGTGGCGGGACAACCCGCAGCTTGCCGAGCCGGGCTGGCGACCGATGGAAAAATACTGGACATAAAATTGGATACGCCCGCCAACACCGATCGACGAATCTTCGAATCCGCAGCGGATAGCGGCCGCGCATTGCGCATCGCCCAGATCGCGCCGCTATGGACGCGGGTTCCGCCGGCAACCTACGGCGGCGCCGAACTGATGGTCCACTGGCTCACCGAGACGCTGGTCGCGATGGGGCACGAGGTCACGCTGTTCGCTTCGGGCGATTCGCAAACCTCCGCCGACCTGGTCTCGGTTTGCGATGAAAACCTGATCGGATTGATGGGAAAACAGCTCGCTTATAACTACGACTACTACGTCATCGAAAACACGATCGAGGCGCTGCGGCGCGCCGGCGAGTTCGACGTGGTGCATTGCCACGCCGGTGCGGCGATGATTGCGATTACGTCGGGCTGCCCGGTTCCGGTCGTGCACACGGTCCACGCCGGGCTGGACTCGCCCGACGAACACTGGCTGCTCGACCGCTATCCGCGGGCCACGGTGGCCGCGATCAGTCGTTCCCAGGTCAGCACGCTGGACCCGGCGCGGCGCGCCACTATCCCGGTGGTTTATCACGGCTGCGATCTGCGCGAGTATCGGCCGCGCTTCGAGGCAGGCGAATACCTGGGGTTCATCGGCCGCATGAGCGATTACAAGAACCCGGTAACCGCGATCGAGGTAGCCGGGAAGCTGGCGCAGCCATTGGTGCTTGCCGGCACCCCGCAGACTTCTTCGGAGCAGGTTTATTTCGACACCCGGGTCGCGCCGTTCATCGACGACCAGCGTATCAGCTATCTCGGTGCGATCGAGCAGGCGCGCAAGATCGATTTCATGCGCCGGGCGAGCGCGATGCTGTTTCCGATCCAGTGGGAAGAGCATTTCGGCCTGGTGATGATCGAGGCCATGGCCTGCGGCACGCCGGTCGTCGCGCTGAAACGAGGCTCGGTGCCCGAGGTCATCGATCCCGACGTGACCGGCTATTTCACTGACGATCCGGACGAATTGCCGGAACTGGTGCTGCGTGCGCAACGGCTCGATCGCAAGCGCATCCGGCAGCAGGCCGAGGCGCGCTTTTCGCTCGAGCGCATGGCGACCGATTATCTCGAACTGTATCGTGATCTGATTGCTCGCCAGGCGGAAGACCGGCGCCGGGATAGCTGAAGGCCGGGTCGCGAGTTCATGCCGGTCTCGAAAGCACTTCCTGAACCGACGCGCGGCAAGGTCGTCGTCTGGGGGTTGCTGGGTGCCTATCCGTTCGGCGGGATGACCTGGCAAGTGTTGCATTACGTCGCGGCCTTCCGGCAGCTCGGTTTCGATGTCTGGTACGTCGAGGAAACCCGGGCCAACTCGTTGAGTGCGGATGATTTTTCGCCGACCCAGGAGCATGACCGCAACCTTGCCCACATCCGGCAATGGATGGGGTGGCTCGGCCTCGAGGACCGCTGGGTTTACCGTCCGCCATCGAGCCCCGATAGCTGCCTCGGCGCGCTTGACGAAGCGGGGCTCGTCGGGCTCTACGCCGAGGCCGACGCGGTATTCAACATTTGCGGCGCCCAGGAGCTCAGGCCGCATCATGTCGACATTCCGTGCCTGGTCTACGTCGAAACCGACCCGGTCCAGAAGCAGGTGCACCTGGCCAATGGCAAGCAACACTGGATCGACATGTTCAAGGCCTACGATCATCTGTTTACCTACGCAGAAAATATCAATCAGCCGGATTGCGCGATCCCGCGAACCGATTTCATCTGGCTGCCGACCCGTCCGCCGGTAATCTTGCCCTGGTGGGAAGGTAACCCGCCCGCGGCCGACGCGAAGATCACCTCGGTTGCGACCTGGAAGCACAAGGGCAAGGATATCCACTGGAACGGGCAGGTCTGGCGCTGGAGCAAACATCACGGGTTCCTCGAGTACATCGATATTCCGCGTCGATCGAGCCTGCCGATCGAGCTGGCGGTGGGCGGCATCCGGCGCGAGGAAAAGCAATACCTGCGCGACAACCACTGGTTGCTGAAAGACCCGACCGGGCTCGCGGATCCGGATGCGTATCGGGACTACATCGTCGCTTCGCTGGCCGAGTTTACCGTGGCCAAGGAGCAATACGTCAAACCCGTCAGCGGGTGGTTCAGCGATCGCAGTGTCTGTTACCTCGCGGCGGCGCGCCCCGTCATCACGATGGAGACCGGTTTCTCGAAGTACATTCCGTCGGGAGAGGGGTTGTTCGGATTCGGCACGAAAGAAGAAGTCTGGTCGGCGATCGACGCGATCGGCCGCGATTATCCGAAGCAATCGCGGCGCGCGCGGGAAATCGCGCACGAGTATTTCGATGCGATCAAGGTCGTTGGCAAGATGACGCGGGACATGGGGCTGGCATGACGACCGGATGCCCATGCTAGCCGCGGCTCGGTGTTCGGGGCGTTTGCGCCCGGCCCGGAGTCATCGGCACCGCGCAATCCGGATTGCGCTGTTGCTATTGTCGCTGCTGCCGGTTGCCTCGACATTCGCGCAATCGCCGCAACCCGGCCCTCTGCGCGTCATCCAGGCGGCCACGCCCGGCAATCCGCCGATCATCGATGGCACCATCGATCCGCTGGAATGGAAGAATGCCGCGGTCGCCAGTAATTTCTGGCTGTCCGCGGAGCAGAAAGCGCCGGCGGCGCAGACCGAGGTGCTGGTGCTTGCGGACGAGGGATACCTTTATTTCGCGTTTCGCTGCTTCGATGCCAACCCGGAGCAAATCGAACGTTCCCGGTTTCGCCGTGACAAGGGGCTGGGTTTCGATGACCAGGTCGTCGTCGAAATCGATCCGTTTCACAACCATCGGGAAATATCCAAGTTTTCGGTCAACGCGCTCGGCACGCAAAATTATTCGATCGCCGGCGGCAGCCCGAGCAAGATCGAATGGAAAGGCGACTGGCAAGCCGCGGCCCGGCTCACGCAATGGGGTTGGACGGCCGAGATAGCGATCCCGTTCGAAATCCTGAAATACCGACAAGAGCAGGGCGAGTTCGGCATCAATTTTCTTCGCTATCATCACAAGATGCGCGAGTGGAGCGCCTGGGCGGACACCACCCCGCAAGCGAGGCTCGAGCAGATGGGGCATTTGCAGCTGGATTTGCCCGACACCGACAGCAAGCGCAACCCGCTGACCTTCATGCCGTTCGTGTTCGCGGCGCGCAACACTTTCGACAAGGAAGGCGAGTTTCAGGATCAATTGACCACCGCGGGCGCGGACATTCGCTACGAGCCCAACCGCAACAGCACCGCGCTGGTATCGATCAATCCCGATTTCAGTTCCCTCGAGTCGCAGATCACGGATATCGATTTCAGCGACAACGAGAAGCGCACCGACGACATACGCCCTTTTTTCGAGGAAGGGCGAGCATTCATCACCCCGGATTCGGACGATGAGCTCTATTTCTACTCCAATCGGGTTCCGGATTTCGACCTGGGCGGCAAGTACTTCACCCGCCAGCGAGCCTCGCAGTTCGGCATATTGCTGACCGATGACCCGTTTGCGCGTAAGGACCTGGCGGCGAGATACCGGTTCGAGATCGACGATACCCATCAGTTCAGTTCCATGCTGGTCGCGACCGACGGCGACGAACTCGACAACGAACTGGTCATGTTCCGCTTGAAGGGCAAGCAGGAATCGGGCGTCAATTACCTTCTTGAATCGGGCGCCACGGCGACCGACGACGACGCAATCGGCGACGGCAGCAGCTACCTCGGTGCGCTCGGCTGGAGAGGCGACTACTGGTGGGTCGATGGCCGGGTGGACCGGTTCGATGCCGAGTTTTTCCCGGCCAACGGTCTGCAGGACGAGGATACGATCGGCACCGAAGCCGCGATCGTTTCGAGCGGGTATTATCGAAGTTATTCCGATCGAGCCATAAGCGAGGTCGAGTTCAGCC
>JBFGQE010000197.1:0-5269 GCA_041564355.1 Gammaproteobacteria bacterium
CTGGTTATCATTCGGCCCGTTTCATCAGCCAGCGAAACAGGGCGAACTGGGCCGGCAGGTAGAACAGGTACTCGGGATGCCACTGCACGCCGATAATTCGGCGGCCGATGGCGCATTCGATGGCCTGCGTAATCTCGTCCAGGTCACGGCCAACCACGCGCAGGTCGGCACCCGGCTCATTAATCGCCTGGTGATGCAGGCTGTTGACGCGCAGGCGCTTGCGCCTGCAGACCCCGGCAATGATCGAGGTCTGTTCCAGTGCGACCTGCTTGGTCGGCAACAGGCCGGGCCGATTGTAGGTGAGCCGGCGCATGCGGGTAATGTCCTGGTGCAGATTGCCGCCGAGCACGACATTGATCAGCTGCGCGCCGCGGCAGATTCCGAGCAGCGGCAGGCGTTGTTGCAAGGCCTTCTCGATCCATTCGATTTCGAGCGCGTCGCGCTCCGGGTCGGCCTTGACCTGGGCCTCGATATCGCCGCCGTAATGCTCCGCACCGATGTCATTGCCGCCGCTGATGATCAGCGCGTCCAGCCGCTTGCCGCTCGGCGGATGGCGCACGCTGATGCGCTCCGGCCTCGCTCCGGCGAGGCGCAACGACAGCGACAGGCACCACCAGCTGGGCGCCCAGCGCCGGCCGTCACCGGTTACGCCAACCCGCGGTCTGTTAGCCATTGATCGATGAACTCGACCCAGTCGTCACGCTTGACGCCGAGCACTGGCCGTCGCGCCTCGCTGAATGCCTGGCTCAGTTCGGCGAGCAATGCGGTGTCCTGCGCCAGCTTTTCAACCATTAGCCAGGGTTCCCAGACGCCGGCCAGCGACCAGTCGGGTTTTTCAATATTGCAATTCGGCAGGCGGTAGTGAAACGCCGGCCGGGCCTGGATACGCGGGTCGTCGACGGCGGCGCGAATTCGATTCGCGTCGATTTCGGACAGCATCGGCAGCATGTCCAGCGCGCGGTTACGGGTTGCATTGTGCTCGAGGTAATCCTCGAATATCTGGTCCATGGTGGTGTCCTTTCGAGCCAGCACCCGGCGCAGGTAGGCTTCCGGGTAAAGGTCGATATAGGGGCTGAGTTTGCGCGCCGGGTCGACGTCATGCCTGTCGACCAGCCACCACTGCAGCAGCGCAAACGACTTCAGGTAAGCATCCAGCGTGGTCGCATCCAGTGCCGGGATCTCGGTATTGATGTGCACGCCGTAGGCGGCGATCAGGGATTCCTCGGTACCGACCGCGCCGGCTTCGCGCAGGGCTGCGACCATCGGTTCCAGCCGGTCCAGCTCGGTCATTGGAATCGGCGGGCAGACGACTTCGACCGGCACCAGCAGCGCCGCGGCGCGACTCAGTGTTTCCAGCCATTCCTGGCTTTCGGGATCTTCGCCCTGTTCCTTTGCCTTGCGCTTGAGGAAAGCCCAGTCGAGTTCGACCTTGAATTCACCGAGCGACTCGACCTGCAGGCTGGTATCGGCAGCCGTCTCGGCACTCGTTTCCGCGTCGAGCGCCTGTTTAACCGCGGCCACCGCCTCGGGCAGGGTTATGCCGGAAAATTCCAGCTCGAAGCCCACCCGACGGATTTCGCCGTTTTCGTTTTCGGTTACCGGCGGCAGCCGATAGCGACTTCGGTTTTCATTGGCCAATGCTTCGTTCTCCGTGTTCAAGCCACGCAAGAATGCTGGTCGGACTCGGCGAAGTCAACGCCGATTGCGCGGACGCCGGGCAAAGGTCTGGGTCCGCGGACCAAATTATTGCTAGAATAAGAGATAGCGCTCCGTGCGGAGCCAGGACCGAGTCCATGAAACGAAATCGCGATCGATGAAAATCCAGATATCAACGCTTACCGCGTCACTGGTTTTCGGACTTGTAATCGTCATGTTCATCCTCTGGTCCGCGTCCTTGCTGGTGCTGCTCGAGCGGCAGAATGTGCATAATTCCGAGGCCTTCACCAACAGCTGGCGCCACCAGCTGAACCAGCTGCAGCAAAAGCAGCAACTCTGGCTGCAATCGCAGTACTACATGCTGAACACGCTGGCCGAGTCGTCGTCCGAGCAACGCAAATTCCATTCTATCGTGCTCGAATATTACAAGCGAAATCCGGATATCTGGGCGGTCAACCTGGTGTTTTTCGACGACCAGGGGTTGCCGGCCTCGTTGACCAGCAAGCCGGGCTGCCTGCAGCCCGCGCAGATGCGAAAATCCGATTTCGGTGACCTGTTGGTGCCGACGGTCTCGAGCTGCCGTATCGATGACAAGGCCCTGCTCGAGATTGCCGGCCCGGTAAGCATCGAGGGCAGGGACGCGGTGTTGCTGATCAGCATGGATTATTTCAGCTTTCTGCGCGAGTTCTCCAGCCTGTCTTATCGCCGCCTGCAACGCTCGCCCGATAGCGCGGACGGATTCCTGTTCCGGGAGTACGGTCCCGCCAACGGTCGCGCCATACCCATTAGCATTTCGGTTGGTGACGTTTCGGGCGTCAGCGCCCAGGTGCAGCTGTCACTGCAGCCGCTGACTTTCTGGGACCTGTATAAAAGCCAGGCCGCGTGGGTTATCACCGTGTTGCTCGCAGGTGGCCTGCTGGTGGTTGGAGTACTTTATTTCAGCCTGGTCGGGCCGCTGCAGGAGCTCGCCGAAAAGATGCGCCTTGCGGCGAACGCGCAACTCGACACGCAGGGTCAGCGTGCGAGCCCCGTGGGTCCCGGTCTGAAGGTAATGCGGGAAGCTTTCAACACGCTGCAAAAGATGGCCAAACGCGATTCACTGACCGGCCTGAACAACCGGGTTATCTTCGAAGATCGACTGGTGCAGGCGGTGCGCGAAGGCAAGCGCAGTGCGCGCCGTTACGCGTTGGTGCTGGTGGAGGTTCGCGGCCTCGACGCGATTGCGCAACAACAGGGACAGTACATCGCCGATGGCCTGTTGCGCATGGTTGCGGCGAATCTGCGGATGCGCCTGCGCGAAAGCGATAACCTGGCGCGCTTCGAGCGCAACCTGTTTGCGATTCTGCTCGAGGTCGCCGAGCGAGATCAGCTCGAATCCCTGGTGGAGAAAATCTACCTCTCGGTAACCCGCCGTTACCAGGTACATGGACGCGATTTCGATGTCAACGCGATGATCGGTGTCGCCATTTATCCCGACCATGCGCTGACCGCGGGCGACCTGTACCAGAACGCGAGCGACGCGTTGATCATGGCCGAGAACAGCGAATGGCCGATCAAGTTTTTCCACGAAAGGGACGATGCCGATACCTCCGGCTTCTCGATGATCCAGGCCTTGCGCCGGGCGATCGATCGCGACGAGTTGAAACTGCTCTACCAGCCGGTGGTCGATCTCAGGAGTTACGAGACGGTTTACTTCGAGGCGCTGCTGCGCTGGAAGGATCCGGGTGATCACGAGCACCCGATCGAACGCACGATTCTTCTCGCCGAACGCAACCACCTGATCAAGCCGCTGACCAACTGGATCATCGAGGCGGCCTGTCGATTCATCCAGGATTGCGGCAATCCGGATCTCGTGATCGGGGTGAACCTGTCGATGATCGATCTGCACGATCGCCAGTTGCCGCATCGCATCGAGGGTTTCCTGCAGCGATACCATGTGCGTCCGGGACAAATCGTAATCGAGATTACCGAGGGTCAGATCATGCAGGACCCGGGCGAAGTCGTGGACGTACTCGCCAATCTCGGCGTCATGGGGCTTTCGCTGTCGATCGACGACTTCGGTACCGGCCAGGCCTCGCTGACCTACCTGAAAGAACTGCCGGTGGAAAAACTCAAGATCGACCAGTCCTTCGTGCGCGAAATCGTGACCAACCCGGACGACCAGCTGATCGTCAAGGCGACCATAGAACTCGCGCATACGCTGGATTTGAAGGTTGTCGCCGAGGGCGTCGAGACGCTCGCGGTGACCGAGTTGCTCGTCGAAATGAACTGCGATCACGCCCAGGGGTTCTACATCAGTCGCCCGATCGAAGCCGAGCAGGTCACCGACTGGCTGGCCGGTTCGGTCAAGCCCGACCTGATGCGAAAGGGTTCCTGAAGCACCGACCTTCGTGTCTGTCCTCTACAGCAGCCCCTGCTCTGACAGGCAGGTCATGCCGTCACCGACAATGACGTGATCGAGCACACGGATGTCGACCAGCGCGAGCGCCTGCTTCAGGTTCTCGGTGATGCGGATATCGGCCTGGCTCGGTTCGCACACGCCGGACGGGTGGTTATGCGCAAAGATAATCGCCGCGGCGTTATCCGCTAGTGCCTGCTTGACGACTTCGCGCGGATAAACGCTGGCGCCGTCGATCGTGCCGCGAAACATTTCGCGAAACGCGATCACGCGGTTGCGATTATCCAGCATCAGGCAGGCGAATACCTCGTGGTCGTAATCGCGCAGGCAGGCACCCAGGTAAGCCCGGGTCTGCGCCGGGCTCGCCAGGCAATCCTCGCGCCGCAGGGTCTCGGCGAGGCTGCGCCGCGCCAGCTCGAGCGCCGCCTGCAGATGCGCGTACTTGGCCGGGCCAAGTCCGCGATGGGTGCAGATCGACGCGGCGCTGGCGTTCAGAATTGCGCGCAGCGAGCCGAAATCGGCGAGCAATTCGCGCGCGAGGTCGATGGCGGAGACCCCGCGTACACCGGTGCGTAGAAATATTGCGAGCAGTTCGGCGTCCGACAGCGCGCCGGCGCCGCGGGCAAGCAGTTTTTCACGGGGTCTTTCGGCACGGGGCCAGTGCGGGATAGCCATGGGTATTCCTTTACCAGGTCTCCTGAGCGGTTAAAATAGATCAAATGTCAAATCTCGGCAACCGAAAAATCCTGCTCGGCATCACCGGCGGCATCGCCGCGTACAAGTCGGCCGAACTGGTGCGCCTGTTGATCAAGGCCGGTGCCGAGGTGCGCGTGGTGATGACCGAGGGCGCGCGCGAATTCGTGCAGCCGCTGACCTACCAGGCGCTCAGCGGGCACCGGGTATACACCGACCTGTTCGACGCCGAGGCCGATTCGGCGATGGATCATATCGAGCTGGCGCGCTGGTGCGACCTGTTGCTGGTGGCGCCGGCGTCGGCCGATTTTCTCGGCAAGCTGAACGCGGGTTACGCCGACAACCTGCTGTTGACCTTGTGCCTGGCGAGCAAGCAGCCGGTGGCAGTGGCGCCGGCGATGAACCAGCAAATGTTCGCCAACCCGGCGACCGCGGATAACCTCGCCAGCCTGCGCGCGCGCAGCGTCCTCGTGTGGGGACCGGACGAGGGCGAACAGGCCTGCGGCGACGTCGGCCCCGGGC
>JBFGQE010000198.1:0-5212 GCA_041564355.1 Gammaproteobacteria bacterium
CACGCTCGACGTCGGTGGCGACAAGCCGCTTAACTACTTTCCGATCCGGGAGGCCAACCCGTTTCTCGGCTGGCGCGGTATTCGCATCACGCTGGATCATCCGGAAATATTCGTCACCCAGGTGCACGCGATGCTGCGCGCCAACGTCGGCGTCAATAACCTGGAAATCCTGTTGCCGATGATCAGCGGCAGCACCGAGCTCGACGAATCCCTGTTTCTGATCAACCGGGTCAGGGCGGAAATCGAGGAAGAGCTTGGCGAGAGTATCCGCCTGCCCAAGATCGGCGCGATGATCGAGGTGCCGTCCGCGGTTTACCAGATCGAGGATATTTGCGAACTGGTCGATTTCGTGTCGATCGGGACCAATGACCTGACCCAGTACCTGCTCGCGGTGGACCGTAATAACGAAAACGTCGCCGACCTGTACTCGTCGTTGCATCCGGCCGTGCTCAAGGCGATGTGCCAGATTGTCAAGGGGGCCAGGGTCAGCGCTACGCCGGTCAGCGTCTGCGGTGAGCTGGCCGGTGATCCGCTTGGCGTCATGGCCTTGCTCGGGATGGGAATCGACACGCTGTCGATGAGCGTGGGCAGTTTGCTGCGGGCGAAAAAAGTCATCCTGTCTTTCAGCCTGAGTGAGCTGGTCGAGCTGTTAAAGCAGGCTCTCGAAATGCCGGACGCGCCCTCGGTGCGCGCGCTCTACGCGGCAAAACTCGACGAACGCGGCCTCGGCGGCTTTATCCGCGCCGGTAAATAAATGGTTCGAAATCGGGTTTCACGCGGAGACCCGGAGTCGCGGTGATAAAGTCGTAGCTGGCGCGGCAGCGCGAATTCGAGGCTTCCCTGGTACCATTCGACGGCAGGTAAAACCTATCCCCTCCCCACGTTCCCCGCGTCTCCGCGTGAAACCATTCTTGAAGCCAACGGATTCTAAAAAGGTTTGACGATCGCGAGGATGACGACGGCGAACAGGATCAACACCGGGAACTCGTTGAACCAGCGATACCAGACGTGCGTGCGTCGATTGCGGTTTTGCGCGAAATCGCGCACCAGCTTGCCGCAATAGAAGTGGTAGGCAACCAGCACCGCGACCAGCGCGAGCTTGAGATGCAGCCACAGCATCTGCGCGTAGGCCGCCCAGGCGTAGTCGATCAGCAGCCAGGCGCCGAACACGATGGTCAGCACCATCCACGGGCCGATAAAGCGATACAGCTTGCTTTCCATCTGCGCGAGCCGGGCCTTGACCGCGTCTTCCTCGGCCAGCGCGTGGTTGACGAACAGGCGCGGCAGGTAAAACAGGCCGGCGAACCAGGCGACCATGAAAATTATGTGAAATGCTTTGACCCAAACCATTCTATAATCCCTTAGGTTTCCCGGCTAAACGACTGTAAAATATTGGCTTTCGAAGGGCGCAAGACGGATCCAATGCGAGTTTGCGCTCATTCTAACGACTCGAACCAGACAAGAGAATGATTAAAATCGGAATCGTTGGCGGTACCGGCTATACCGGCGTGGAGTTGATGCGATTGCTCGCGTCGCATCCCGAGGCGCAGCTCGAGGTGATTACGTCGCGCTCGCAGCAGGGTAGCGCGGTGGCGGACCTGTTTCCGAATCTGCGCGGCGTCGTCGACCTGGATTTCAGCGCGCCGGCGGTCGAAGCCTACCGCGACTGCGACCTGGTTTTCTTCGCCACGCCAAACACCACGGCGATGGGCCAGGCGCCCGAGCTGCTGGCCTCAGGGATCCGCGTAATCGATCTGGCCGCCGATTTCAGGATTCGGCACCTGCCGACCTGGGAGCGCTGGTACGGGGCGACCCACGCCTGCCCGGAGCTGGTCGAGGATGCGGTCTATGGCCTGCCTGAATTGAATCGCGACGCGATTCGCTCGGCGCGCCTGGTGGCGAATCCCGGCTGCTACCCGACCGCGGTGATCCTGGCGCTGTTGCCTCTGCTGGCGAATGACCTGATCGATCCGAAATCGATTATTGCCGACTGCAAGTCCGGCACCAGCGGCGCCGGGCGTAGCGCGAACATGGGCACCGCGTTTTGCGAGGTGACCGAGTCGGTCAAGGCCTACGCGGTCGCCGGGCACCGGCACTTGCCGGAGATTCGCGAAGTGCTGCGGACGCTCAATCCCGAGGCCGACCTGGTATTCACGCCGCACCTGATGCCGATGATCCGCGGCATCCACGCAACCGTTTACGCGGACGCGGTCGGACCGGCGGAGCAGGTACAGCAACTCTACGAGCAGCATTACCGTGAGGAACCCTTCGTCGACGTGATGCCGGCCGGGTCTCACCCCGAAACGCGCAGCGTACGCGGTGCGAACCTGTGCCGGATCGCGGTGCACTATCTCGAGTCGGCGAACAAGTTCGTCGTGCTGTCGGTGGAAGACAACCTGGTCAAGGGCGCGGCGGGACAGGCGATGCAAAATATGAACCTGATGTTCGGTCTCGATGAAACCCTCGGCCTGGAGCATCCGGGCATGATGCCATGAGCACGACGCATCGCGGATTCCAGGTAAAGCAGCATAAACCCTGGAAGCTCTGGATCGGCATATTATTCATGGCCGGCCTGATGGTCGCCGCGTTTTTTCTCGGCCGGCACTACCAGGACTACGAACTGGACCACCTGCAGCTCGAGCGCGAGACTCTGGTGAATCGTATCGCCGAGCTGGAAAGCCGAAATCGCAAGCTGGTGCAGGAAAATGCGCATCTCGAGGGGAATAGCAAGATCGATCGTGACGCCTACCTGCTCGCCAACCAGGAGCTGGCGAGACTCGAGCAGGAACTGCTGGAGCACCAGGAAGAACTGGTGTTTTATCGTGGTATCGTGTCGCCGACCGACGCGGCTCTCTCCGTGAACCTGCAGTCGTTCGAAGTGCGCAAAAAGAACAGCCAGAACCAGTTCAGCTACAAAATGATCCTGACCAAGAGCGGCAAGGGCACGAAAAAGATCTTCGGCAACGCGAGAATCAAGATTCGCGGTGAATCCGGCGGCGGCGTCAGCGAGCTGAAAATGTCCGACCTGCTACTTGAAAATCCGGGTAAAGACACCAAGTTTGGATTTCGATACTTCCAGGTTTTCGAGGGCGATATCGTGTTACCGGACGGATTCGAACCCTTCGAGGTGGAAATCTGTATCAAACCGACTACAAAGAAGGTTAAATCTTTTACCGAAACAATTTCATGGGCGCGTGTTTTGTCCGAGGGAGTTTAAATGTTTGGCAGAAAAAAAGGCTTTAGCGCAGCGCGCATCGACACGCTGGTCGGCCAGGGAACGGAAATCAACGGTGATTTGGTGTTTTCCGGCGGCCTACACGTCGACGGCAAGATTAACGGTAACGTGGTCGCCGAAGAGGGCAGCACCGCGATTCTGATCCTGAGCGAATTCGGCCGCATCGAAGGCGAGGTCAATGTGCCGAACATGGTGCTGAACGGCGAAATCGTCGGCGACGTCTACGGTTCGACGCGGGTCGAACTGGCGCCGAAATCGCGCGTCAAGGGCAGCGTTTACTACAACCTGATCGAAATGGCGATCGGCGCCGAGGTCAATGGCGGCCTGGTGCACCAGCCGGCCGGCAGCCAGCAGCCGAAACGCCTCGAAGACAAGTCGACCGAGCGCGACAATGGCAACAGCGCACCGGTAACGGGTAGTTGACAGTTGATGGTATAATCGATCGCACGGCTTAATAGAGAAACGAGCAGTAACCATGGAAGTAATGATCGACGCCAACTTCGGCATTCCGCTGGGCAAGAGCACCGGCGAGACATTGCTGGGCTTTTCCGATTCGGCGGTGAAAAAACTGAAGGCTATCCAGGCGGAGGAAAACAATCCGGACCTGATGCTGCGCGTGTCGGTCTACGGCGGCGGCTGTTCCGGGTTCCAGTACACCTTTTCGCTCGACGAGGAAATCAAGCCCACCGACCGCAGCGTGGAGAAGGACGGCGTCACGCTGATCATCGACCAGGCGAGTTATAATTTGCTGGCCGGCTCCGAGGTGGATTTCACCGAGGGACTCGAGGGCGCGATGTTCGTCGTCAACAATCCCAACGCGACCTCAACCTGCGGCTGCGGCGCGTCTTTCTCGATCTAGTTAGCCGCGTCGTATTCCAGCTCAGCGATAATCGCGTCCGCATTGGCGCGAATGGCTGCGACCGGATCGTAACTCACCTGCTGCAGATACAGCAGCGCATTAGGCCCACCAATTTCCCCCAGCGCATAGACCGCGTGAATCCTGATCTGCGCGTCCGGGTCGGACAACAGTCCTGCCAACGCATGGTCTGCACCGTCGGCTTTGAGATCAGCCAGTGCAACTATCGCGGCCACGCGGACATCTACGTCGAAATCGTGGAGGTAGGGCTCGATGCTCGCTGATACCGATTTGTTACCTTGTGCCGAAAGCGCTTCAAGTACCGCAATACGCAGCTGCGGATCAGGATCGTCCAGTGCTGACGAAAGCACGGACAGCGCAGTCTCGTTCGTCATGTCCCCGAGCGACTTGATCGCGGCGAGACGGATGACCGGGTCTTCGTCGTATAGCATCGGCGAGAGTTCGACGAGGGCGGCATCCACGGATTCGTTTTCCAGCTCCGCAATTCGGTCCAGCTCCGGGTAGAGCATTTTCGGCCAGTCGGTGGCGGGTGCATCGACCTCGACTTCGCGATTTTCTGCGGGCTTTTGCCGAGCTTTCGTTGGCTGGATGCTGTCTAACAGCGACTCGTCAAGCGGATTCCCATGCGAAACAGCAATATTCTGGCGAGCGATCGCCGTCGAATCCTGAAAGTCAATTTGCGAAGGACCTGTTAGAGTCGCGTTTTTACTCGGATCCGGCATCAGCAGCAACACGCAGGTGACTAGTCCGCCAATGGTAAGCGCCGAAATATTTAAGATATTCATGCTGTTCACCCCTGCGGGTACCAAGGATCCTCTCCCTTGCGGGAGAGGACTCAGATACTCATGAAACGATATTACAGGTCTACTAATCTTCATCGGCCTCGGCGGGAACCAGGAAGCAGCTTTCGATGGCGCTCTTGTTGCCCGGCAGGTTGTCTTCCTCACCGTCGATTTCGAGCATTACCGGCATGCCCGCGGAGTCATAAACGTTGGTCCGTACCAGGATTTCGAACTTGTACTCGGCGTAACAGTCGTTTGCTGCCACATCTTCCGCGGTGCAATCTTCGCCCATGGAGTTCTCGCCGTCGGCCAGTTCGA
>JBFGQE010000199.1:0-5208 GCA_041564355.1 Gammaproteobacteria bacterium
GATTGCCTCTCGCGTTTCGCCCGCTGCGCGGCGCCTGCGGCGGTCCAAAATGCTGGCGCATTTTGTCGAACCACGAGGGATCTCCATACCTTCTCTCTCCGCCAGATATAAAAAAACCCCGCGCTGCGGGGCTTTTTTATATCTGGCGGAGAGAGAGGGATTCGAACCCTCGATACGTTTCCGTATACACACTTTCCAGGCGTGCTCCTTCGACCACTCGGACATCTCTCCTGAACAGGGCGGGAAGACTACAGGATCGCGCATACGCCCGCAATATCCCGCCGCCGTCTGACACGGTTTTCGCGCAAGGACGGATTTGCGGGACGATTTGGTATTCGTCCGCAAAGCTTTAAAATGTCGTAGCGAGCAGCAGCTTTCGAGTGGAAACGACCACTAACTGATAATTTTTGAGCGGGGTGACAACGCATGTCCCAGAAGGAAAATTTTTTCAACGTCGACGCGATGGAGCAGGGGGTCGCGAGAGATCTGAGCGAAGGCCTGACGACGCGAATCTTCAGCGGTGATCAGGCGATGGTCTCAATCGTCCGCATCGAGCCCAATGCGAGCGGCAGCGTGCATTCGCACCCGCAGGAACAATGGGGTTTCTGCTTTCGCGGCTCCGGTTTGCGCACCCAGGGTGGCGACAAAATCCCGGTCAGCGAGGGCGATTTCTGGCGTACGCCGGGCAATGTCGAGCACGGTTTCACCGCCGGGCCCGATGGCGCGGTTATTTACGACGTTTTCGCGCCGCCGCGAGAAGAGTACAAAAAAGCCGGCTCGGGCTTTTCCTGAGTATTCGTATCGCGAAGGCTGATTGAAACTTTATGCAGTGGCGGTTCGGGAGATCGCCGCTCGCGTGTGGGATGACGGAGCAGGAGCGCGGAAGCAGCGGACTGGTGATCCAGGGATTAAGCAAGACCTGAAGTCATTGCCGGCCAGTGCGAATCTCGTGATGCCGACCGTGAGAAAAAGGGCCGTGTATCGGAACACGGCCCTTGATGGTTTAACCCTTCAGGTCACTAGACTACGCGAACCACCAGCGCTCGGCGTTCTTGGCGCCGTCGAGTTCCCAGTTGTTGCCGATCACTTTAGGTACTTGCAGGCGTTCGTGGTAAGCCATGACGTCGGACTGGAACAACGGCAGGCAGACGCCACCCTCATGGTGGAGGATCTGCTGCATTTCGACGTA
Organism: Gammaproteobacteria bacterium; assembly: GCA_041564355.1. Taxonomy (GTDB): domain Bacteria; phylum Pseudomonadota; class Gammaproteobacteria. Next base: position 1,190 of record JBFGQE010000199.1, read on the forward strand.
GAGTACGCGCCGCTTGGCTGGATCGAGCTCGGCCCGCGCTATCACCAGCAGCCTGTTGAACTTGTCGTGCTTCCAGTAGGTGTCATTCCAGCTCGCGTCGGCCGCGTAGATCTGCGAGAACAGCCAGTCCTCGGTCGCGCGACCGCTCCAGTAACAGGCAACGAACGGCTTTTTCATCCACACGTTGCTCCAGTAGCCATCGTTGGGCTCGCGCACGACGTTAACATTGATCCCGGCCGGGCGCGCCGAATCCGCCATCAGCAGGCCCGCGTCGACCGCGCCGCCAAAGCCGGTGTCGGCCGCGTGGAAGTCGATATCGAGCTTGCTCAGTCCGGCCTGCTTGAGGTGCCATTTTGCCTTGTCGACATCATAAGGACGCTGCGGCAGCTCTTTTTCGTTCGCGCGATAGATGTTTGCCGGGCCGACCGGGTTGTCGTTGCCGAGCTGGCCGTATCCGTTAACTACTTTCTTCAGCCACTGCTCGCGATCGACGATGTACTTGATCGCGGTGCGCACGTGGTTGTTGTCGAATGGCGCGGTATCGGTGCGCATCGGCAGCGTGATTTGCTTGTTACCGGTAGTCGGCCGGACGGTAATCCCGGGAACGCGTTTCATCAGGTGCGCGGTGGCGGTGGGCACATTGTTCATGACGTCGATCGAGCCGCCCTGCAAAGCCTGGCTGCGTGCCGTCGGGTCGCCGATCTGCACGATCTCGACCTCGTCGAAATGCGCGAATCCCGTTTTCCAGTAATTCGGGTTACGCGTCGTGAACGAACGCACGCCCGGATCGTTCGCCTTCAGGATATAGCCGCCAGTGCCGATGCCGGAACGCCAGTCGATCGTGCCGTCAGAATTCGCCGGGCAAATACCCAGGTGATAATCGGTCAGCAGGAACGGGAAGTCGGCGTTACCGCCGTTGAGCGCCACCGTGACCCCATGCTTGCCGTCGGCCTTGACCGAGACCACGCCGGCCATGATGCCTTTCGCCGCCGACTTGGAGTCTTCCCCCAGGTGGTGGTTGATCGACGCGACCACGTCCTCCGAGGTCAGGCTCCTGCCATTGTGAAACTCGACGCCCTTGCGGATCTTGAAATGCCAGGTCTTCGCATCTGGGGATGCTTCCCAGCTCTCCGCCAGTTCCGGCGTCAGTTTGCCGTTCGCGGCGACCTCGGTCAGGCCGTTACGCAACTGGCCGAACTGCAGGTGGATCATGTACAGGTCGAGAATCTGGCCCGGGTCGAGCGTATCGGTGGTTGCGCCGCCGGTCAGGCCGACACGCAGGCGGCCGCCTTTCTTCGGCGCCGCCGCTTCGACGTGGTTCAACAGGGTCGACGCGGCGGTCAGCGATACGCCGAGCGCGAGTGCGCTACTGATGAAGCCGCGTCGGGTTAATTTGCCGGATTCAAGAGACAATTGCATGTCCCTGATTTTTTCGGCGACTTCTAGATCGTGAATGCTGGTCGTCGGGTCAATTTTCTTTCGGTCTTTCGAGTTCACTCTGGATTCCTCCTCTCGGAATGTAGATCACGGGTGCTGCATTATTTATTTAATCCGCGAATCGGCCAAGAATAGCCCAGGTCGTTAACGTGGTGCAAATCGGGCGGCGGGTCATTCGGGAATGAAACCTGGCTGAACCTGGTCAATTCAGGCCAATGATGCCGCGTGCCTCATCGGGCCCGATCACGCGCGCGCCGAGGCGTTCGATGATTTCGATCGCGCGTTCGACCAGCATGCCGTTGCTCGCGAGTACGCCCTTGTCGAGGTAAATATTATCTTCGAGGCCGACGCGAACGTTGCCGCCGAGCAATACCGCCTGCGCGACCATCGGCATTTGCATGCGTGAAATGCCGAAGCCGGCCCAGATTGCATCACCGGGCAGGGCCTGTTTCATCGCGGTCATGGTTTCGGTGTCGGCGCCCGCGCCCCAAGGGATGCCTAGGCAAAGCTGGAACATCGGCGGCGCGTCGACCAGGCCGTCGTCGATCAGGCTGCGCGCGAGGCGGATCTGGCCGAGATCGAATACCTCGAGTTCGGGCTTGACGCGGAGTTCCTGTACCACCTCGGCCATGCGGCGCAGGAACGGCGCGGTATTGATATAGGCGAAATCGCCAGCGAAGTTCATCGTGCCGCAGTCGAGGCTGCAGATATCGGGTTTGCACTCGATCACGTGTGCGAGCCTCTCGTCGGGACCGATCATGTCCGAACCCGGGCCGGGCAGGGACGGGTCGTCCTCACTCGGCACCCAGTCGCCGCCCATGCCGGCAGTCAGGTTCAGGATGAGGTCGGTATCGCTGGCGCGAATCAGGTCGACAGTCTCCTTGAACAGTTTCGGGTCGCGCGAGCCCTGGCCGGTTTGCGGATCACGCACGTGCACGTGCACCACCGCGGCGCCGGCCTGCGCCGCCTCGATCGCCGCGTCGGCAATCTGTTGCGGCGTGACCGGCACCAGGTCGCTGCGGCTGGTGGTGTCGCCCGCGCCGGTCACCGCGCAGGTAATGATGACGTCATGGTTCATGATTCGATCCTCCTGGAAAACTAATTGCTATTGTTGTGCAGTTTTTGTTTGAGCTTGGCAATTTCGACGAGACCGGCGTTCATTTTGCGGCTCAGCGTCGTGAAATCCTGGCCTCGGGTCATTTCGATACAGCCGTCCACCATCGCGTTGCGCAGTTCGTCGGTCAATTCCGGCGCGACCAGCCGCGTCCACGGTAATTTCAGCGCCGGGCCGAATTGGTCGAGGCAGTAAGCCATGCCGCCTTCACCGCCACCGACGTGAAAAATCTCGCAGGGTCCCATCAGAGCCCAGCGCGGACCGGGCCCGTTGACCACGGCCTGGTCGATCTGTTCGACCGTGGCCTCGCCGTTCGCGACCATGTGCAGCGCCTCGCGCCAGATCGCTTCCTGCAGGCGCGTTGCAATGAAGCCCGGCACTTCTTTCCTGAGCACCAGCGGTGCTTTGCCGGCGATCTTGTAAAATTGCTCGGTCCAGGCGACGGTCTTCTTGTCGGTTTGCTTCCCGCCGATCATTTCTACCAGCGGTAGCAGGTACGGCGGGTTGAACGGATGGCCGACCACGGTGCGCTCTGGCGTTGCGCAATCGGCCTGGATATCGGTCATCGACAGGCCCGACGTGCTCGACGCGATCACGACCTGCGGATCGACGATATCACCGAGCGTTTTGTACAGCGACTGCTTGAGTTCGAGCTCCTCGGGCACGCTTTCCTGGATGAATTCGCAATTCGCAATCGCTTCTTCCAGGTCCGTGGTCCAGTTGAAATTGTCCCGCGATGCATCCTCGGCGAGGCCGATTTGCTCCAGGCTGGCCCAGGCGGTGTCGAGCAGACGCATCAGCGCGCTCTCCTCGGCCGCGTCGTGCAGGTAGCTGGTGACGTGGTAGCCGCGGGCCAGGAAGTAGGCGGCCCAGCCGCCGCCGATCGGGCCGGCGCCGATACAGGCGACGCGGCTGACGCTGGACGGATCCTGTGACAACAACTTAGCTACCCTTGAACTTCGCGTCGCGTTTTTCGACAAACGCGTTGACCCCTTCGGCCGCGTCGCCGGATTTCAGCATTGCGCGATAGGTCGGCAGGTCTTCGTAACGCATCTTGTGAAACGCCTGTTCGGTCGCCTCGCATTCGATCGCGCGCAGCACTTCCTTGATCGACTCGAGCGCGAGCGGTGCAACCGCGGAGAGTTTCTCCGCCCAGGATTGCGCCAGCGGTATCAGCTCGGCGGCCGGCACGACCCGGTTGACGAGCCCGTAATGCGCGGCCTCGGCGGCCGGCATGCGGCGTCCGAGGTAAAGCATTTCCAGCGCGATGTTGTACGGCAGGCGCTTTGGCAGGCGCTGCACCGCACCGGCGTCCGGGATCAGTCCCAGTGGCAATTCGGGGAGTGCAAACTCGACGTGATCCGCGGCCAGGATCAGGTCGCAGGCGAGCGCGATCTCGAAACCGCCGCCGATGGTCAGGCCGTTCAGCGCGGCGATTACCGGCTTGTTCAGGTTCCACATTTCGGTA
>JBFGQE010000200.1:0-5201 GCA_041564355.1 Gammaproteobacteria bacterium
AAGTTCTTTTGCGCCGGCTGGGACCTGAAAGCCGCCGCCGACGGCGACGCGGTAGACGGCGATTACGGCGTTGGCGGATTTGGCGGTCTGCAGGAACTGCGCGGACTCAACAAACCGGTTATCGCCGCGGTCAGCGGCATGGCGGTCGGCGGTGGATTCGAGCTAATGCTGTCGGCCGATCTGATTTACGCCGCCGACCACTCGATCTTTGCCCTGCCCGAGATCAAGGCCGGTACGCTGGCCGATGCGGCGACGATCAAGTTGCCGAAACGAATCCCCTACCATGTCGCCATGGAAATGCTTTACCGCGGGCGCTGGATGGATTGCGCCGAGGCGCTGCGCTGGGGCCTGATCAACGAAGCCCTTCCCGGCGACCAGTTGATGGACCGCGTCTGGGCGGTCGCGCGCGAACTCGAAGCCGGGCCGCCGCTGGTGTTTGCAGCGATCAAGGAAGTCGCACGCGAAGCCGAGGCAATGCAGTTCCAGGAAGCGATGAACTGGGTTACCAAGCGGCAGCTTGCGAGCGTCGATACGCTCTACGACAGCGAGGACAACATGGAAGGATTCAGGGCTTTCGCCGAAAAGCGCGACCCCGTCTGGAAAGGCAAGTGACATCAGGGCGGTCCGACCCATCGGGCCGATTCAGCGGAGGACTGCCGCAAGCGGCTACGACTTGGTAAGATGACGCATCCTTAAAAGAAATCCTCGCTCGAGCGAGGTCGACGAGGAAGGACATGACTGAGATGCAACCGCTGTGGACACCGAGCCAGGCCAGTATCGACGCGGCTAATCTGACGCGCTTCATCGCGCGGGTTAACGAAAAGCACGGCCTGTCGATTTCCGATTACGATTCGCTTTACCGGTGGTCGATCGATCATGCTGAAGACTTCTGGTGCGAGGTCTGGGATTTTTGCGGCATCATCGGAGAGCGCGGTGAGCGCGTGCTGGTCGACGGTGACGATATCGAAAAAGCACAGTGGTTTCCGGACGCGACGCTTAACTTCGCCGAAAATCTGCTACGCCGCGACGACGATGAAGTCGCCCTGTTTTTTCGCGCCGAAGACCAGGTGACATACCAGCTCAGCTGGCGCGAATTGAATGACCAGGTAGCCAGCGTCGCCGCGTGGCTCAGGGAAAAAGGACTGCAGCCGGGCGACCGCGTCGCGGCGTATTTGCCGAACATGCCCGAGGCCGTAGTCGCGATGCTCGCCGCGACCGCGCTCGGCGCGATATGGACTTCCACGTCGCCGGATTTCGGTGTCGACAGCGTGGTCGACCGCTTTGGCCAGACCGAACCGCGCTTCCTGTTCACCGTCGACGGCTACTTTTATAACGGTAAGAAACATCCGCTCGGTGAAAAGGTCGTCGCCATCTGCGACCAGGTCGGCAGCATCGAACAGGTCGTGCAAATCGAACTCTCCGGATTCGATTTGTTGGCGGACGCGGTCGAGTGGAGCGATATTATCGAGCGCGAAGTCAATGACCTCGAATTCGCGCCGCGCCGTTTCAACGACCCGCTCTACGTGCTCTACTCGTCGGGCACGACCGGCAAACCGAAGTGCATCACGCACAAGGTCGGGGGCACGCTGATCCAGCACCTGAAGGAACAAATGCTGCATTGCGACGTGCAACCGGGTGATCGCGTGTTTTACTTCACCACGCTCGGCTGGATGATGTGGAACTGGCTGGTTAGCGCGCTGGCGAGCAAGGCCGCGCTGGTGCTTTACGACGGCTCGCCGTTTTACCCGGACGGGGAGGTGCTCTGGCGCTACGCGGACGACATCGACATGACCCTGTTCGGCACCTCGGCGAAATACATCGACGCGATGAAAAACGCCGGCCTCAAACCGATGGACAAGTTCGACCTGTCGAAACTGCGCACGATCGCCTCGACCGGCTCGGTGCTCGCGCCGGAGAGCTTCGACTACGTCTACCAGAACATCAAGCGGGACGTCCTGCTCGCGTCGGTATCGGGTGGCACCGATATCGTCTCCTGTTTCGCGATCAGCTGCCCGCTGCTGCCCGTCTACCGCGGCGAAATCCAGTGCCGCGGGCTCGGCATGGCGGTCGATGTATTCAACGACGACGGCAACCCGGTCAGGGGTGAAAAAGGAGAACTGGTCTGTACTCGAAGCTTTCCCAGCCAGCCCGCTTTTTTCTGGGGCGACGCCGATGGCAGCAAGTATCACGACGCGTACTTTGCGCGCTTCCCCAATATCTGGCACCACGGCGACTACGTCATGTTGACCGAACGCGACGGCATCATTATTTACGGGCGCTCCGACGCGACGCTAAACCCGGGCGGCGTGCGCATCGGTACCGCGGAAATCTACCGCCACGTGGAGCAGATCGACGAGGTCGTCGAGAGCATCGTCATCGGGCAGGACTGGGATAACGACGTGCGCGTCGTGCTGTTTGTCGTCTTGCGCGAGGGCCTGACCCTGGATGACGCACTGGTAGCAAAAATCAAGCAAACCGTGCGCGCCAAGTGCACGCCGCGACACGTGCCCGCCCGGATTATCCAGGTCAGCGAAATCCCGCGGACCAAGTCAGGCAAGATCGTCGAACTCGCGGTGCGCGAAGTGGTGCATAACCGCCCGGTGAAAAACCTTCACTCGCTCGCCAACCCGGAAGCGCTCGAGCTGTACCGGGACCTGCCGCAGTTGCAAGACTGAGCAGTTGAGTTCCCGTGTTTCGCTAATCAACTGGGGGCTGCTGTGCGGACTGATCGGTCTTTGGGGCACCTCGTTCATGTTCATCGCGATCAGCGTCAGGACCATCGATCCGATCTCGGTCGTGTTCTATCGTCTGGTGCTCGGCGCGACGGTTCTCGCGCTGGTGGTCTATGCCCGCGGGCAACGCTTGCCCGCGGATGCGCGCGTCTGGGGTGGTTTCCTGCTGATGGCTATATTCGGCAACGCGCTGCCGTTCTTTCTGATCACCTGGGGCCAGCAAACGGTGAACTCCGGCGTGGCCGGCATGATCATGGCGATCATGCCGCTGATGACGATGGCCTTCGCGCATTACCTCGTGCCGGGCGAACGCCTCAACCGCTACAAGCTGATCGGCTTCACCCTGGGGATTACCGGCGTGACGATCCTGCTCGGCCCGGTGTTCGAAGGCGGCGGGCGCGAATTCTGGAGCGGGCTGGCGATATTCATTGCCGCCACCTGCTACGCGGTCAACGCGATCCTGATCAAGCGCCTGCCGCGATTCAGCCCGATGGTCGGCGCCTGCGGCGTGCTGATTGTCGCCAGCCTGCTGATCCTGCCATTCTGGTGGTGGCTGGCGGCGGATAACGACCAGATCAACCAGAGCTCGATGCTGGCGGTAATCTGGCTTGGCGTCGGCCCGACCGGGATCGCAACCATCGTGCTATTCGCGGTCATAGACCGCGCCGGTCCGACCTTCCTGTCGACGATCAACTACCTGATCCCGGTGGTCGCATTCTTCTGCGGCGCATGGCTACTCGCCGAGCCGGTCGACTGGCGCCACTACCTGGCGCTCGTCGCCATACTCTGCGGTATTGCGATCACGCGACGGCGCGTTGATCCAGTGCTGCGCTGAAATGTTCCAGGAACGCGTTGACGCGCGCCGAGCGTACCAGGTCGGGATGGGTCAATATCCATAACCCGGTGGTCAGACTGCTGGTATCGGCATCGAGCCGCACCAGGCTTGCCGATTCATCACCGAGATAGCGCGGCAATAGTGCCAACCCGATACCGGCTTCCACGGCACCGCGCATCGCGACGAAGGAATCGCAGCGCAAACAGACTCGCTCGCGGGCGATATTCGCTTCGAACCACGCCCCGATCGGCGTCGCCCTGAGGCTGTCGGCAAAGCCGATCCACCGCTGTTGTTCGAATTCCTGGTTGTTCGCCGCGGCGAGGCACTCGGCGGTGGCGTAGATGCCAAACTCGACGTCGCGCAATCGGCGACCGACGAGATTGGCTTCCGGGGCGCGCGTCGGACGTATCGCGATATCCGCGTCGCGCCGATTCAGATCGAGGACGCTATTGGTCACCAGCACGTCGACGACGATATGCGGATGGCGCTGGCGAAAGCTCGCCAGATGAGGACCGAGCAGCGAGATCATGAAAGTATCGGTGGTGGTCACGCGCAGTTCGCCCTCGAGCTTGAGTTCACGACCGACGATCTGGCGCTGCATGTCGAACAGCGTGTTTTCGACCTCGCGCGCAGCGTTGATCATTTTCTCTGCCTCGGCGGTGAGCACGTAGCCGGCATCGCCGCGCTCGAAGATACGGCAGTTCAGGTCGTCCTGGAACTGATTGATCCGTCGCAGCACCGTGCTGCGGTTGACACCGAGCTCGCGCGCGGCCGCGGCGATCGATCCTTCGTTAGCCACTATCAGTACGTAACGCAGATTATCCCAGTTCAGATGTAACATATTTGCGGCACTATAGCGCAAAAATAGGGAATTTGATGTAATTTTATAACCGGCTATACTGCCGTCGGAAAATGACAGAAAACCAAAAAGGAGTGACATCATGCGATTCGCAACCACGCTTGGCCTGCTGGTCTGCGGCCTCATCCTGACCGCAACGGGATTTGCCGCCCAGGACCCGCTGGAAAAAGCAATCAAGGCGCGCCAGGGAGAAATGCAACTGCGCGCGTTCAACGCCGGCCCGCTGTTCGGCATGGCCAAGGGACAGATCGATTACGATGCCGAACTGGCGAGCAAGCTTGCCGGGAACCTGAAACTGCTGCTCGAGCTCGATAACGGTCGTGCCTGGGCCGGCGGTTCGCACAACGAGGCCTACCCGGGTAAAACCACGGCGTTGCCGAAAATCTGGGATACCTACCCCGAGATCGCCGAATACGGTAAGAATTATGCCAGTGCGGTCAATGCGCTCGCCGCGGTCGCCGGCAACGGCCGGGACGCGCTCAAGACCGAGATCGGTAATCTCGGCAAAGCCTGCAAGGCCTGTCACGACGATTTTCGCGAGAAACAGTAGCTCGTTGGCGTCGTCGGATCTCCCATCCGCCGGGGTCCAGTGAGCCAGCACGGTTACCGGATTCCGGCGTTTTTTTACGCTCTAGATCCCCGCCTGCATCGGGTCGATCCGCGGTTACCCGGCGCCAGCAGGCATCGTGCCGCCGGTTTACCAGCATAATGCGCCGCATTCGCCGCAGACTCGCCGCGCTCGCGGCAATGGTCGCAATCACGGCGACCAGCGCGC
>JBFGQE010000201.1:0-5184 GCA_041564355.1 Gammaproteobacteria bacterium
GCGCTGCGCCACATCGACCGCGACCGCCTGCTGCTCGCTCCGGATTGCGGCCTGATGATGCTCGGCCGCGAACTCGCGATGATCAAGCTCGTCAACCTGTGCGCCGCGGCCCGGAGCATTTGATCGAGGCCTGAATCCCGCGTATATATAGCGCGAGGCCGTTATGCAACGAGGAGGAGACCTGCATGCCCGCCGATCTGTCGAGCAAAAAAATAATCATGATCCACGGCCTGGCGTCGAAGCCGCCCGCGGAGATGACGCACGATCTCTGGCGGCGCACGCTGATCGAGAACATACGGGTCGACCAGCGCAGGCTGGCGCGCGAAATCGAAGCCGATTCCAGCCTGTTCGAATCCGCCTACTGGGCCAACGTCGTACCACACCATATTCCCGACGACGCGAACTACCTGCGCAAACTCTCGGTGCAGGTTGACAAGGTGATTGCCGAAAGACGCGCGATTCGCGACCGCTTTCATGTCGGCATGGGCGAACGGGTCGGCGCGTTCTTCAAGGATCGCGGGCTGGACCTGGTCAAGCTGCTGGCCGGCGCGCTGACGGTCAAGGACGACGTGATGACGCATTATCTGCGCGAGACCGAGCTTTACGACCAGGACCAGTATATCGCCGACCAGATTCGCGCGCCGCTGGAAGACGCGCTGCGGCGCGCCTGGGACGAGGGTCGCGAGCCCGTGGTGCTTGCGCACAGCATGGGGACCTTTGTTGCCTACGACGTGCTCTGGCGCTTTGCCCACCGCACTACGGAAGGTTTTCGCGAGTACCGTCGAAAGCGGGTAAAAATGTTCGTCACCATGGGTTCTCCGCTCGGCGACAGCACCATTCGCGAGCTGCTGTTCGCGACCCATCACGAAAAGCACAGTGCGCGACAGTATCCGGGAAATATCGATTTCTGGCACAACTACGCCTGCCTCGGCGACGTCGTTTCGCATCAAAAAAATTTCGACGAAGTCTTTTACCAGCCGATGCGCGCGCTAAAGCTGTTTCCGCCGCGCAAGAAACACCGCAGTATCGATTACGTCGACCTGCACAATCCGTTCGTCGTGGTGACCCACGCCGGCAACCGGCATAAAAACAAGCGCAATCCGCACAAGTCTTACGGTTATCTCGCTCAGCCTCGCCTCGGCACCTGGCTCGCGGATTACCTGCTGGATCGGCTGGATTAGCCGCGGCGCCCGACGCTGCGGCGCAATCGCGGGGGAAAAGAGGCTCAGTCCTCGAAACTGCAGACGCGGTTACGTCCGCTCTGCTTGGCCTGATAGAGATTGATGTCGGCCTGCTCGATCAACAGCGTCGAACTGTGCTCGTGCACCGGGATCATCGACGCGACACCGATACTGACCGTGACGCAGGGTGCGACCGACGACGTGACGTGCGGAAGGTTGGCATCGAAAATCGCTTCGCGACATTGTTCGGCGACGTTGAGCGCGCCCTCGAGATCCGCCTCGGGCAACAGCGCGACGAATTCCTCGCCGCCGTAGCGGGCGATCAGATCCCCCGGACGCTGCATGCAGGACTCGAGAACCTTCGCCACCGCAACGAGGCAGTCGTCGCCGCGCAAATGGCCGTGGTGATCGTTGTATTCCTTGAACTTGTCAACGTCGATCATCAGCAGGGACAGCGGCTTACCGGTGCGCGCACCGCGGCCCCATTCGGACATCAGGCGCAGATCGAACTCGCGACGATTACAGATCGAGGTCAGCGCATCGATACGCGCCATGTTGTTCAACAGTTGCTGCGAGCGGCGCGCCTGCAGGTGCATGTTCAACCGCGCCTGCAACACCCGGGGATGAAAAGGCTTGCCGATGTAATCCGCCGCGCCGGCCTCGAACGCGGCGACCTCGGCCTGGGTCGAACGGTCCTCGGAAACGAAGATCACCGGCACCGCGATTTCGAGGTCGGAGTCGGTCGAATCACGCCACCAGTCGGCGCTATCGGTGCCGCCGATCAACGCGGTATCGACCACCACCAGATCGGGCATGCCGAGATTGACCGCCGAAGACACCAGCTCGGTGAAACTACCCATGATTTCCACCTGCACATCGCGCATCTGCTCGATCAGCATGCGCAGACTGTCGACATCGGTGTCCAGCACCATGATGCGCGGTATCGGCTCCTTTTCGCAGGCGCCGTAGAGCGCGTCGTCCGAAATCAGCGTGCCGGACTGCAGGAACTTGTCGAGTTCGGGTTCGAGCGGAAAGCCGATAACCGCCTCGCCGCTATCGCTGATCAGGACGGGGATATTGTGGTCGAAGTCGCGATTGCGATCCCATTCCGACTGCCACTGGCCCAGTTCTTCATCCAGCGCGGCATCCCGCGTCGGCGCCTCGATCATCAGCTCGCCCAGTATCGAATCGAGAATCTTCGCATCCGATATATCCAGCCCATCGACCCATAATGCCCGGTAAATCCGCTGTCTCAATTCGCCGGCGCGGGTGGGGTCTTTCCGGCCAACCGCGGCCACCAGCGCCGCCGCGGGACCTGAATTCGGGCGAAACATCGGCAAGTTGATAGTGGTCGAAGGAGCCCGCCGGCGCACTTCGGCAACCTCGCGGGCCAGTTCGCTCAGGACCTCGAAACTGGCCTGCTTGCTCGACACCGACGGTGCGTGCTGAATCGCGCGAAAATCGATCCGCTCCGCCAGCTCAAGTACCAGCAGACGTTCGTTCAGCGCATAACAGAACGGGCAATTAAAATCGGCGTAAACCGTAAATTTAATTTCCCTTTCGGCAATATGCGTTCCGCTATCTGATGCCTGTTGCATGCAAGGCGTCCCGAATTCGAGGGTTGTTATTGATCTTTTGATAAGAAAAAGCAATGTTCGTTGATAATTATAGGCGATCGGGCAGCACCTGCGCAGATTTGATTCGGGCGCCGCCGATGATGTCGGGAATCCTGCCGGCCAACGATCGAATCCCCGGCAGTCCGTCTCTTTGCTACCCGGTATCGCCGCGCTCGCGCGTTTCCAGCGATCAGTCTGTCGCAACGCCTCGAATCGAAGTAAATTCTGTCATCGGGCCAGCCGTTGGCGTCGCCGACGCGACTGCCGAAGTTGTCGTCTAGCAGACAACACGACCGGGCGGCGGCCGCAAGCTGATCGAGATCTTCGCAACGGTGCGCGATGCCGAGGGTTATCCGATAGAAGGTGCGTTTGTCTCGGAAGGGCCCCACTTCGTGCCAACCCGCAGCGATGCCGAAGGCCGCTACCAGCTCCGTCTCGAGCTGCCCGTGCGGCGTTACCCGGTATTGCACTCTTTGCGCAGCGATTTCGAACGCCGCGAATTCTCGCATCGGCCCAGTGCACAGGCGAACGAGCTGAATATCCAGTTTAGCTCGATCGAGTGACGCCGCTCGCTGTGATCGCGACCGCTTGCGACTGCGTATAACAGCGAACTAAGTCGGCCCGGCGTAAGCTGCTAACCCGGTGCCATGCGGTTACGCAGCAGGTGCTCAAATGCGAATTTCGCGTCAATATCAGTTCGAATTCGGACACCCGGTCGACCGGCTCTGGGCGCTGGTGTCGGATACGCCGCGCTGGGGCGAAGCTACCGGCCTGCCCCGCTACCGCGCGCGCGAGGAGCTGCAGCCCGACGGCACGGTCAAGGTAACCGCTGAGGTTGATGTCGCCGGCGTGCGACTCGCCTGGGAAGAGCCGCCGGTCGACTGGATGGCCGGGCGCTGGTTCGAGCAGCAGCGGCTATTCGTTCGCGGCCCGTTTCAGCGCATGACCACGCGCGCCCGGCTCGAGGATCTCGGCGAACACAGTCGCCTGCACCTCGAACTGGTCTTCGACTGCGACGGCCTGATCGGCAGCCTGCTCGCGCGGCGCGCGGTGGCCAACTACGAGGGCCAGGTCCGTGAACTGTTGCACACCGCGTCCGAACTGATTGAAGCGGAGCAGCCCGATCTGTTCGTATCGCGCTACCAGCCCCCGGCATCCGCCCTGCAGCGCGCGGCGCAGATGGTCGAGGCGATCGCGGACTCACCCTACGCGCATGGGCTGGCACCGCGCCTGCTCGACTATATCAATACCCAGCAGGAGGTCGACCTGTGGTCGATGCGTCCAATTGCGATCGCGCGCCGCTGGAAAGCATCGGCGCGCCGGGTAATCGAACTTTTTTTGCAATCGGTACGCAGCGGTCTGCTCGAATCTCGCTGGGATATCCTGTGCCCCCGCTGCCGGATTTCGCGCGCCCAGGTTACCAACATGAGCGATCTGCCGAATGGTGTACACTGCGATGCCTGTAACATTGATTTCGAATCCGACTTCGCCAGTAACGTGGAATTGAGTTTCAGCCCCAGCCCGTCGATTCGCCCGGTCGAGTACGGTTACTTTTGCCGCTCCGGACCGGGCGTCACGCCGCACATCAAGGGACAATGCCGCGTCTTGCCCGGATCGACGCGAAGCCTCCCGCTGGCGCTACGCCCCGGCCAGTATCGTTTGCGCACGCTGGAAGCAGGCGACGAAGTCGATTTCGACTGGGAAGGCGGGCGCTTCCCTTCGATCGAGGTTTCCGCGGAGCGCATCTCGATCGGCGATGATTCGCCGGCGGACGAAATCAGCCTGACCAACCGGGGCGAAGTTCCCCGCACCGTGGTCATCGAGGAGCGCAGCTGGATGAACGAGGTTTTGACCGCGGCGCGGGTGACCACGATGCAGGCATTCCGCGACCTGTTTTCCGAGCAGGTCCTGCGCCCGGGCGACGATGTCAGTATTCGCAACATCAGCTTCATGTTTACCGACCTGGTCGACTCGTCCGCGCTGTTCAGCAACATGGGAGACGCCGAAGCTTACCACCTCGTGCGCGAGCATTTTGCCATGCTCGGCGAAATCGTGCGCGATCACCAGGGCAGCGTGGTGAAAACCGTCGGCGATGGCATCCACGCGGCCTTTCTGACCCCCGACGATGCGTTGCACGCCGCGATCGCCGTGCAGCGGGCGATGCCCGGGTTCAATCGCCGGCTCGGACTCGAGCGCTGCGCCGTTCGCATCGGCCTGCATAGCGGCAGCAGTATATCGGTGATGCTGAATGATCGGCTCGACTACTACGGCGAAGCGGTCAACCTGGCAGCGCGCCTGGAGGGACTCGGAGAAGCGGGCGAGATAACCATGTCTGCCGCTTTCACCGGCGACCCCGCGGTCGCTAACCTGCTCGAGACATATGCCCC
>JBFGQE010000202.1:0-5177 GCA_041564355.1 Gammaproteobacteria bacterium
CACGTCCTCGTCAACAAGAGTGCGTGAAAAGTCCTGTAAAATCAAGCCCAAAGCGACACTTTTTCGATTATTTCTCACTTCTTTTCCAGTATAGACGTCAAACACGAATACGTCTTGTAAAATTTCATTTTTTACCGAAAAAATGCAATCGATCAAGTCCTGAACCGGTAAATTTTCATCCACGGTTATTGCGATATCTCGCCTGATCGACGGAAATCGGGACAATTCGCTGAATTTCGGCAATTTTGACGTTAATATCGGCGAAATTTTTGCTTCAAAACAATAGACCGGCTGATCGATGTCCAGCGCTTTCAGCACGCTCGGATGCAGCGCGCCGACGAAACCGATCGATTCATCGTGATACAGAATTTCCGCCCCCTGCCCCGGGTGCAGAATCGGGTTCCGAGCGGGCGCGAAGGTAAACGCCGACGCGTCCGCGAGGCGCAGCACGGACTCGAGATCACCCTTGATGTCGAAAAAATCGACGCCTTTGCTATCGGCATACAGTCCCTCGGCAATCCGGCCGCCGCAAATCACCGCGCCGATATGCGGTGTCTGCTCGAGCCCGTCAGGCCCCGGGATAAAGCACAGCCCGGTCTCGAACAGCCTTACCCGCGATTGCTGGCGGTTCAGATTATGCTGCAGCGCCTGCACCAGGCCCGGCAACAGTCGCGTCCGCATGACCGACATGTCCATTGAAATCGGGTTCGACAGCGGCAGCGTGGTCTGCCCCGGATCGAGAATGGTTTGCAGCTCGGGCGACACGAACGAGTAGGTCACCGCCTCGAAGTAACCGAGTTCGACCATCACGTCGCGGATCCGGTTTACCTCGACACGCTGCTCGGAAAAACTGTCCATGCGCGTGTGCGCGGCTTCGCGACTGCCCGGAATATTGTTATACCCGACGAGTCTTCCGATTTCCTCGACCAGGTCCGCCTCGATATTGATATCGAAACGATAGCTCGGCGGAATCACGCGCCAGCCTTCCTCGCTGTCCTCGACCTGCATTTCCAGGCGGCGCAGCATGTCGCCGACGTCGCCGCGCTCGACCTCGATGCCGAGCAGACGATTTAGGCGCGCATAACGCAGCTCCACGCTCGGCGCCTGCGGCATATGCGCCGCGTCGACCGCATCGATCATCGGCCCCGCCTCGCCACCGACGATTTCGAGCAGCAACTCGGTAGCCCGCTGCATCGCGATCGGCGGCAGTTGCGCGTCGACGCCGCGCTCGAAGCGGTGCGATGCGTCGGTGTGCATGCCGAGCGCCCGCGCCTTGCCGGCGAGTTCGACCGCGCTGAAGTGCGCGGCTTCGAGAAAAATGTTGCGCGTGTCATCTTGCACCGAGCTGTCCAGCCCGCCCATGATTCCGGCCAGCGCGACCGCGCCAGCGTGGTCCGCAATCAGCAGCGTGCCGGCCGGGCACTCCACTTCGCTCTGATCGAGCAACGCGAGCTTCTCGCCCGCCTCGGCCAGGCGCACGCGGATTCCACCCTGCAGCTTGTCGTAATCGAAGCCATGCATCGGTTGGCCGAGTTCCATCATGACATAGTTGGTGACGTCGACGACCGGGCTGATAGGCCGCAGGCCGCAGCGGCGCAATTTTTCCTGCATCCACAGCGGGGTCTCGGCCGCGGGATCGATGCCGCGGATGATCCGACCGACGTAACGCGGGCACTGCGCCGGGGCGTCGAGTTCGACGGGGAAGGTTTCGTCGATGCGCTGCTCCACGCTGGACTCGGCGGTGCGCTTCAGCGCGATCGAGTTGATCGCGGCGACCTCGCGCGCAACGCCTGAAACACTCAGGCAATCGCCGCGATTGGGGGTCAGTTCGATATCGATGACGTGATCATCGAGCGCGAGATACTCCGCCAACGGCGAGCCCACCGGCGCGTCGTCGGGCAATTCGAGAATGCCGGCGGCGCCCTCGCCAAGCTGCAACTCGCTCGCCGAGCAGATCATGCCCTGCGATTCGACGCCGCGTAACCTGGCCTTCTTGATCGTGATTCCCGGCAGTTGCGCGCCGATTCGCGCAAGCGCGACCTTGAGCCCGCTACGCACGTTCGGCGCGCCGCAAACGATCGTCAGGCGCGACTCGCCGTCATCCACCGCGCAGACGCTTAGCTTGTCCGCATCGGGGTGGCGTTCGACCGAAACCACGTCGGCGACGACGACGTTGTCGAGCGACGGCGCCACCGGGTTCAGGCCCTTGACCTCGAGCCCGGCCATGGTCAGCTGATGGCACAGCGCCTCGCTGTCTATCGCCGGGTCGGCCCATTCGCGTAACCAGTTTTCGCTGATCTCCATGTCTCGATCCCTAGGCGAACTGCTGCAGGAAACGCAGATCGTTGTCGAAAAACAGGCGCAAATCGTTGACCCCGTAACGCAGCATCGCCAGCCGCTCGACGCCCATGCCGAACGCGTAGCCGGTGTATTTTTCGTGATCGACACCGGTATGACGAAACAACTCGGGATGCACCATGCCGCAGCCGAGCACCTCGAGCCAACCGGTGTGGCTGCACACGCGGCAACCGGAGCCGGCGCAAATCACGCAACTGATATCGGCTTCCATCGACGGCTCGGTGAACGGAAAGTAAGACGGTCGGAAGCGAATCTGCAAATCGTCCTGTTCGAAGAAAAGCTTGAGAAACTCTTCGAGCGTGCCTTTCAATATCGAAAACGACACGTCTTCATCGACCAGCAGACCTTCCACCTGGTGGAACATCGGCGTATGCGTCAGGTCCGAGTCACAGCGATAGACCCGCCCTGGCGCAATCACGCGCAGCGGCGGTTCCTGGCTCTCCATGACGCGGATCTGTACCGGTGACGTGTGCGTGCGCAGCAGCATGCCGTCATCGAAATAAAAGGTGTCGTGCGCGGCGCGCGCCGGGTGGTGCGGCGGTATGTTGAGCGCCTCGAAATTGTGAAAATCGTCCTCGACCTCGGGGCCTTCGGCCACGTCGAAACCGAGCTTGCCGAACATCTTGTCGATGCGGTTCATCGTCAGCGTGACCGGGTGCAGGCCGCCGGCGCCGTTGCGCCGTCCGGGCAGCGTGATGTCCACCGTCTCGCTTTGCAGGCGACTGGCGATCGCGGCGTCGCCGAGTGCCGACCTGCGCGCTTCGAGCAGGCCCTGGATCTCGCTCTTGATCCGGTTGATCGCCTGGCCGGCGGCCGGTCGCTGTTCCGCGGGCAGCTGGCCGAGATTCTTCAGCCGGCTTGTCAGCTCGCCTTTCTTGCCGAGATAAGCGACACGCACGGCATCGAGCGCGGCCATGTCGGACGACTGGCGGATCGATTCGGAGGCTTGCTCCAGCAGGTTTTCCAGGTCGTGGGACACGTGTTCGGCTTGGCGAAATACGGCGGGAAGGTTCCCGCCGAATCGTTTCGGACGGTTACGCAGCTTCCAGACCAGCGCGGGCTTTTTCCACCAGCGCGGCGAAAGCAGGCTTGTCGAACACGGCGATGTCGGAGAGCACCTTGCGATCGATTTCGATCGAGGCCTTCTTCAGGCCGTTCATGAAGACGCTATAGGACATCCCGTTTTCGCGCGCGCCGGCGTTGATCCGGGCAATCCACAGCGCGCGGAACTGTCGCTTGCGCTGACGACGGTCGCGATAGGCATACTGGCCGGCCTTGGTAACCGCCTGCTTGGCAACGCGAAACACCTTGCTGCGCGCGCCACGGTACCCCTTGGCTTTCTCCAGGACTTTCTTGTGACGAGCGTGTGCGGTGACGCCCCGTTTTACTCTAGGCATTTCTGGATCCCCCTACGAATACGGCAACATGCGACGCACCAGCTGCACGTCGTTGGCATGGACATCAAGCTTTTCGCCCAGTTGGCGTTTTCGCTTGCTCGACTTCTTCGTGAGGATATGGCGCAAGTGTGATTGCTTGCGCTTGTAGCCGCCTGCCGAATTGCGTTTAAAACGCTTGGCAGCGCCACTGACTGACTTCATCTTTGGCATGTTTAACTCCAGTTAAAATTAAAAGTTTGTTAACCCCTGGACGCCGGAGACGCGTCTTCGGGGAGGCCGGCCCGCAGGCTAGCGTTTCTTCGGCACCAGCAACATGGTCATCTGGCGCCCTTCCGACTGTGGATACTGATCCACGGTCGCGAATTCCTCGGTATCCTTTTCTACCCGTTGCAACAGCTGCGTGCCGAGTTCCATGTGCGCCATCTCCCGGCCGCGAAATCGAACCGTGACCTTGACCCGGTCGCCGACCTCGATGAACTCGGTCAACTTACGCAGCTTGACCTGGTAGTCGCCCTCTTCCGTGCCCGGGCGAAACTTGATTTCCTTGATGTGCACCTGGCGCTGCTTCTTGCGCTGATCGTGCAGCTTCTTCTTTTGCTGGAACTTGAACTTGCCGTAATCCATCAGCCGGCATACCGGCGGTTCGGCGTCCGGAACCAGTTCTACCAGGTCCAGGCCAAGTTCTTCAGCCATCTGCTGCGCTTCTTCCAGTGCAACGATGCCTCTCTGTTCGCCGTCTTCCGCAATCAGCCGGATTTCCGGCGCGGTGATGTCGTCGTTTAGACGGCTCTGTTTGTTGTCTGCGATTGGGGACTCTCCCGGTTCAGCCTTAACTATGTTTTGCGCAAAAATTAATCCGGCCTGGTAACCGGATTACTGATTCACCAACTCGACGAACTCGTCGACTGTTTTCGAACCCAGGTCTTCACCGCCCAGGCGACGCACTGCAACTCGCTCTTCGTCGACCTCGCGGTCACCGACCACGAGCATGTACGGAACGCGCTGCAAAGTGTGCTCGCGAATTTTAAACCCGACTTTTTCGTTTCTCAAGTCTGAAATCGCCCTGATTCCCTGATTTTTAAGCGATTTTTCGATTTTTCCGACATACGGTGCCTGTTTGTCGGTGATATTCATCACAACCGCCTGTACCGGCGCCAGCCAGGTCGGGAATTTACCTTCGTAATGCTCTACCAGAATACCGAAAAAACGCTCCAGCGAACCGAACAATGCGCGGTGCAGCATGACCGGACGTCGCCGGTTGCCGTCCTCGGCGACGTAGGAAATATCGAAGCGCTCGGGCAGGTTCATGTCGACCTGCAGCGTGCCGCACTGCCAGTCGCGACCGATCGCGTCGCGCAACACGAACTCGAGTTTCGGACCGTAAAACGCGCCCTCGCCCGGGAACGTTTTGTACTCCAGGCC
>JBFGQE010000203.1:0-5121 GCA_041564355.1 Gammaproteobacteria bacterium
CAGAAAATCCATCTGGTCGGCGAGTATATTCTTGTTGGCCAGGTAGAAAAATTCGTAGCGGTTCGGCACGAAGGGCACCGCCAGCAATTGCATGCCCGCCTCTTCCGGGGTGCGGTTGGCCTTGCGGTGGTTGCAGCGCTTGCACGCGGTGACGACGTTGGTCCAGCTGTCGGTGCCGCTGCGCGATACCGGCACAATATGATCTCGTGAAAGATGGTCTGCATCGAACTCGCCGCCGCAATACATGCACAGGTACTGGTCGCGACGAAACAGGTAGCCGTTGACCAGGGGCGGCACGAAGTCGCTGAGCTTGACGCTGCCGTCGCTGGCCAGGATGCTCGGCAGCGACAGCACCGACTGGCGTCCGAGGCGATTGATTCCACCGCGAATCTCGAACGCATTTTCGCCGAGCGCCCAGACGACCTGGTCCTTGACGATCAGGGTTGCGGCTTCTTCACGCGTGATCCAGTCGATCGGCGTGCCAGCCTTGTTCAATCTGAGAATTTTAGCAAATCTCATCGTGCGTATTATGCCCAGCTTTTCGGCCAGGTAAACCTCTGATTCCAGTGAACAATTCACGCTCATCACGGATTTCGACGGCCACCGCGAAGGCGTCTTTCGCCAGTATCCGGAATTACCCGGCCATTCCTACCGCTATCCGGATTAAGGTCGGCGATATGGTGACAAACGGTATTATCGTGCGCGCAGCGCCCTGGTCAATCCGCTTTCTCCGATTGCCCTCGCCCGGAAGTCTCCAGCAGCAATTGTTTCAGCACGCCGATCTCGGCGCGCAGCGCGGCCAGCTCTTCGTGCATATCGGCCTCGATATGGTCGCGCGCGTCGCCGACCACGGCCGTCGTGCGCTCGGTCTCCTCCTCGGTAAAGGTATGCATCGCGTTGACGATGATCGCGATAAACAGGTTCAGCATGGTGAAGGTCGCGATCAAAATAAACACGACGAAAAACATCCACGCCTGGGGATGCACCTGCATCACCGGGCGCACGATGCCCATCGACCAGCTCTCCAGGGTCATGATCTGGAACAGCGTGTACAGCGATTCGCCGATGCTGCCGAACCATTGCGGATGGCTGCTACCGAACAGGTTAGTCGCGATCACGGCGAATACGTAGAACAACAATAACAGCACCGCGGCGATCGAGCTCAAGCCCGGAATCGAGCTCAACAGCGCGCCGACCACGCGGCGCATAGACGGCACCAGTGTCAGGATTCGCAGCACGCGCAACACGCGCAGCGCGCGCAGCACCGCGAACGGTCCACTTGCCGGAATCAGCGCGATCGCAACCACGGTGAAGTCGAACAGGCTCCAGGCGTCGCGAAAGAAGGCGAGTCGGTGCGCGTAAATACGCAGCGCGATCTCGACCACGAAAACGCTAAGAATCACGTGGTCTACCGTGATCAGGACGGCGCCGTATTGCGCCATGATCGCGGCCTCGGTTTCTAGTCCGAGGATGATTGCGTTGAGGATAATCAGGGCCATCACGACGTTTTGCACGCGCGCGCTCTCGACCCAGCGGCGGATTCTGGCCTGCAGGCCGGCCTGCGCGATTTCGTCGACTGTGTTCATAACGGTTTGGCAGCGCTCCTGGTCAATTCGGTCGGATGATCAATCTGGGGCGGTAGTTTACCGAATTCAACACGCGTCGGCCTTATTCGATGTGATCCTGTCCGTGGTGGACTCGATAATCCATGCGCCGACATCGCCCCTGGTCAGGCCTGGTAGGGAACGGTGCCGACAATGATGCGGATCGCGGTAGGCTGACCGCTATTGCAAGGATTATTGACCTGCGGACAGTTCGAGATCACCGCGAGCGCGTCCATGTCCGCGAGCAGGCTGACGTAGTCGCCCGCTTTGGAATAATCCTCGACGAACACGGTCGGCGCGAGCTTGCGCTCCGCATCGACCGGCACGTTACAGAAAAAGTTGATATTGGGCACGATATCCTTGCGCCCGAGTCCGTACTTGTCCAGCTCGGCGAGGAAGTTCTCCCGGCAGCCCGGACAGTCGGTCACGCCGTAGAGCATCGCATTGCTCGGCGCGCTGCAACAGCCGCCGATCGTGTCGTGCCCGGCGCAACTGTCGGCAACGATGGTAAAGATCGGGTTCGCCTCGTCGGAGTAAAGCCGGTGCCCGCGCGTCAGTCGAAGATCGCGTGCGGCCTTCAGCGTATTGGGCGCATGGTAACGCTCCTCCGTGCGCGCCGCGTTGTAGCACAGGAAGTCGACTCCCTGCTGCCCTTCAAGGTCGACGATCGTCAGGTACCAGCCCGCGCGCACGACCCCGGACCAGGGCCGCCCCGGATCGATGACGACGTCGTATTCACCGTTCGCATTCACAATAATTTCTCCCGCTCATCCGTATCAAGGTCGTCGCCTCCCCCGTCTACCGTGCAACCGGTCTCGAGGATCGCTTTCGACGCGTTTTCGCCGCGCAGCTTCCATTTTTTCAGGTTACGGTAATCGCGGTGCGACTTGCCCCGCAAACCGAGCCGCAACGCCAGCCAGATAAACGGGTTTGGCGCATGCAAATGCTGCGGCATCAGGTTGAAATCGTAAAGCTTGAGCACGCGTTCATCGTCTTGCTCGACGATGCGCACGTTCTTCGAACTGATATCGAGATCGTGTACGCCCACGGCCTCGGCCGCGCGGATCACGCGGTAACCGGACTCGAGCACGTCGGCGGGCAGTTCGCCGTGAGCGATAATCAGGTCCTTTAGCGTTTTTCCGGCGATAAATTCCTGCACCAGGCAGTGCGTGTATTCACTCGACGACGGGTAGACGCGGTAAGGCCGCGCCACGTTGCAACGGATCGCATCGAGCGCGAACAGCGCCCGGTTGCGCTGGTGTTCGAACTCGGCGATATCGACACCGTACTTGTTTCGATACTTTTGCGCGGCTTCGACCCGGTATGCCTTGACGATGACCGCGTCGCCTTGGAGTACGGCTTTGAACACGTGTGCACGGCCGCCCGTGCCGAGGTAATCGGCCAGCTCGATGTCAGCCGGCAACGAGAGCGATTCGCGCAGCTCGGCTACCTGCTCCGGCGACAGGTTCTTCATCTTTCGAAGCGCGGATTCATGCCCGCATGTTAGCCGTTATCCCGGGGTCGCGCTATTACGCGCCGGCGTCATTTATGCGAAACTAAGCAGCCATGGATACCTTCATCCAGGCGCTGCCCAAGATCGAGCTGCATCTGCATATCGAGGGCAGCCTCGAACCCGAGCTGATGTTCGAGCTGGCGCGGCGCAACGAGGTCGAAATCCCGTTTGCCAGTGCCGACGAAGTACGCGCCGCGTACGAGTTTACCGACCTGCAATCTTTTCTCGATATTTACTACCAGGGCGCCAACGTGCTGGTACAGGAACAGGATTTCTTCGACCTGTGCTGGGCCTACCTGCTGCGCTGCAAGCGGGATAACGTAATCCATACCGAGATTTTTTTCGACCCGCAGACGCACACCGATCGCGGCATCGCGTTCGAAACGGTGCTCGACGGTTTGCAGCGCGCGCTGGATCGGGGCCGCGCCGAACTCGGCATCAGCAGCGAGCTGATCATGTGTTTTCTACGCCATCTCGACGAGGAGGCGGCGTTTGCGACGCTCGAACAGGCGCTGCCGCATCGCGACCGAATAATCGGCGTCGGGCTCGACTCGGGTGAAGCCGGCAATCCGCCGGACAAGTTCGAGCGCGTCTTCGCGCGCGCACGCGACGCGGGTTTTCTGGCCGTCGCCCACGCCGGGGAAGAAGGCCCGGCCGCCTATATTCGCAACGCGATCGACCTGCTCAGGGTGTCGCGCATCGATCACGGCGTGCGCTGCGTCGAGGATCCGGCACTGGTGCGCGAACTCGCCGCAACGCGCCTGCCGCTAACCGTGTGCCCGCTGTCCAACGTCAAGCTGTGCGTGTTCGACGACATGCGCGAGCACAATATCGTCGAGCTGTTGCGCGCAGGGCTCTGCGTCACGGTCAACTCGGACGACCCGGCCTATTTCGGCGGGTACATGACGGACAATTTTCTCGCGCTCGCGGCGGCGCACGATCTGAGTCGTGACGAAATCGCGCGCTTCAGCCTGAACGCCATCGAGGCGAGCTTTGCCGACACCGCGCGCAAGCGCGAACTCGAAACGATCGTGCAGGAATTTTTATCGCAGTAATCGAACATTCATCAACGGGGGGAGTCGATAATGAATAACCATAGCTACACCTACAACCTGTTTTCACGCAACGATTTCAGTGCTTTCTGGGCGCTGTTCACCGATAACCTGATCAACCTGATGGTGCTGAGCGCAATCTGTCGCTTCGTCTTCCAGATGCCGCCCGAGATCGTCTTCGGCCGCATCGTGCCGGGGGCCGCGATCGCGATCCTGGCCGGCATCGCGGTCTACACCCTGCTCGCCAAACGCGCCGCCGCGCGCGAAGGCCGCGCCGTCACCGCGCTGCCCTACGGCATCAGCACCCCGGTCATGTTCGTCTACCTGTTCGGCGTGATCGGCCCGATCTACTGGGCGACCAACGACGCGCTGCTCGCCTGGCAGGTCGGTATCGGCGCGGGTTTCATGGGCGGCATCGTCGCCGCGCTGGGCGCGCTGATCGGCCCGTTCCTGAAACGCGTGACGCCGCGCGCCGGCATGCTCGGCACGCTGTGCGGCATCGCGCTGGTATTCATCGGCACCGTGCCGTTCGCCGAGGTCTTCGAGGACCCGATCATCGGCTTCGTTTCGATGCTGCTGATCCTGTGGGGCCTGATCGGACGTTTCAAGCTGCCGTTCAACCTGCCGGCTGGCCTGGTCGCGCTGGTCATCGGCACGCTGATCGCGTTCGCGCTCGGCGAGGCGCGGATCAATTTCGAAGGCGTCGGCTTCTATCCGCCGATCCCGTATTTCGGCGACCTGTTCGTCGGCATCCAGCACCTGTTCGCCAACGTCGAGCTGTTCCTGGTGCTGATCCCGGTGCAGATTTACAACTTCATCGAGACCATGAATAACGTCGAGTCGGCCGAGGCCGCCGGCGACCGATACCCGGTTGCAACCTGCCAGGTCACCGACGGCGCCGGCACCATGGTCGGCGCGCTGTTCGGCTCGCCGTTCCCGACCACGGTCTACA
>JBFGQE010000204.1:0-5101 GCA_041564355.1 Gammaproteobacteria bacterium
CTCACCGGGCGCTGGAGCCTGCCGTTTCAGCTCTCCGCCGGCAAAATCGCCTATTTCCGAAAAACTATGCAACCTCCTCGCTTCACCCTTGTCAAAACTCGAGTACATTGCAATTAAAGAGAGGGGAGAAATCAATGAAAACAATGAAAGCGATATACCTGGGGCTATTTATACTTTTAGCCGGGAACGCCAACGCACAGGCGCCTTTCGGAGGAGAAGCAGACGTCAACTACGCGAAGAACCTGTGGCAAACCATGGTCGATGCCGGTTACGCGGGACCGGACGGTTTGATGTCACGGCCCTACACCGGACAGCATCCGCACGGCGCGATTCTCGATACGATATCCGGCCAGATCGCCGTCCAGGGACGACTACACGAAATAATCGTCAAGCGTAACTACGGCGGCGAAGGCGTCAGTATCACCAACGTTGCCAATAATCCCGCGAAGTACCTGAAAGCGGTTACCGTGATGCTGAAACGCCCGGGCTACGATCCCGAAACCAAGGACTGGTTCTGGGCCAAGTACAAGGCCGATGGGAGCCTCGACACCAACCCGGCCGGCATGATGCTGGCGGGAAAGGTCGCCAAGGGCAAGCCCAAGGGTTGCATCGCCTGCCACAGCGCGGCGCCCGGCGGCGACATGATGTTCCTGCGCGATTAAGACGCAGTAGGGAGCAAACCCGCCACGAAGGCATTGAGTAATTACCGCTCCACCAATGGACCCCGGGGTCGCGTAAGCGCCCCGGTTTTTTTTGCCCGGATTCAGAACAAGGCCTGCTGCTGGCGCGTAATCGCGTCCATCGACGAACCGATCGCGTTCAGAATCGTATCCGCGATCGGCGACAGCTGCCGCTCGACGTAATGCTCGTAATCGAGCTTCGCATTCTGGCATTCGCGCGTCTGCGCACCGGCCACGGTCATCACGTATTCGATCCAGCTGCGGTTACGGTAGCGCGAGGGCAGGCCCTTGCGTTCGAATTCCGCCTCCGCCTTGATCGCGGCCTGCGCGTGCGGCGGAATATTCTTGCGGTACTCGGATAATTTCTTGCGCAATCGCTTGCGGTAGACGAGCAGTTCGTCGAGCTTGCCGGCTTGGAGATCGGCGACCGTTTCGCGAATGTAATCCGCGTACTCTTCGCCGGCAAATACGCGCTGGTACAGCGCCTGTTGAAATTGCCTCGCGAGCTCGGTCCAGTCGGTGCGCACCGTTTCCAGTCCCTTGTAGATAATTCGTTGCGCGCCCCCGTCGTCCTCGACCAGCCCGGCATAGCGTTTCTTGCTGCCCTGCTCCGAGCCGCGCATGGTCGGCATGAAAAACCGGCGGAAGTGCGTTTCGAGTTCCATTTCGAGACAGGACTCGATTGCGAATTCGCGGCGCAGCCTGTCGCGCCAGTAGGCGTTTATCAGCTCGATTAGGTGCGCGCCGATACGCCTCGCCGCGGCGTTTTCCTCGGCACTGCCAAGCGCGACAAAAACGGAGTCGGTATCGCCGTAGATCACCGTGTAACCCTCTGCCTCGATCAGCTTCACCGTTTGCAGGATGATGTCGTGGCCACGCTTCGTGATCGACGAGGTCAGGCGTGAATCGTGCAGCCGGCAACCCGACGTGCCGAGTACGCCGTAAAACGAGTTCATGATGATCTTGATCGCCTGCGACAACGCCGCGTTGCCGTCGCGCTTGGCCTCGTCGCGAGCAGCCCACAGGTTTTCGATGATCCGCGGCAGGATGTGCTCGCGGCGGTGGAAGGTCGCGCCGTCGTAGCCGGGTACCACGTCCGCCGGGTCGGCGTTTCGCGCCGCCACGCGCGCATAGGGGTCGACGCAGAAAGTGCGGATGATGCTCGGGTAGAGACTCTTGTAATCGAGCAGCAGCACCGAATCGTGCAGACCCGGCTGGGAATCCATCACGTAACCGCCGGGTGCACTGAGCTCGCCTTCGTAATCACCAATGTTCGGCGCGATATATCCCTTGCGGTGCAGGCGCGGCAGGTACAGGTTTTCGAACGCGGCTACCGAACCCCCGGGGCGGTCCATTTCGAGACCGGTCAGGCGCGCACGTTCGATCGAAAAATCGACGAGGTCGGCGTGTTCGAAAATATCCCACACCAGCTGGCAGTCTTCGAGGTTGTAGGCCGCCAGCGTCGTTTTGTCCTGATGGAACTGGCGCCTGATTTCGCGCGCCTTGTAAAGCGGGTCGCTTTGCGTCGAGTCGTGGATCAACTTGCCGCGCCCGAGCAACTCCCGGGCGACCGATTCGAGCGCGAAGCTGGAAAAATTCCAGGTCGCAGAACGCAGCGTATCGATGCCGTCGAGCACGACACGCCCCGGGATCAGCACGTAGTGCTGGTTGGCGTCGGCCTGGGCCTGGCGCCACACCGGCAGCGCACCGCCGCGACCCAGCGCGAAGGTTACCCCGAGCGCCTGCGCTTTTTTCTGCAGCAGGCGGAGGTCGAAATTGATCACGTTCCATCCGATCAGGATGTCGGGGTCGATCTGCGCCAGCCACTGCAGCCAGCGCTCGAGCAGGGCCTTTTCGTCGGTGACATATTCGATCCCGTCCTGCCCGGGTGCGTCACCGATCATCAGTACGCGCCGCTGTTGCGAACTGACGAACGCGATCGAGAACAGCGCCTCGGTTGCGAAATCCGATTCGATATCGAGCGACATGATTTCGAGCCGCGGAAGGTAATCCCCCGGCTGCAGGCGCACGTTATGCAATCCCGCCTGGTCGTACTCGGCATCGACGTCGATCGATGCGGTGATGAATCGCTCGCACAGAAAGCGCCCGGTGGGGCGGATATCGGCCTCGAAACAGCCGATCCCGTGCTGCGCCAGTCGGTCGCGCGCCCGGTAAAGTTGCTGCTGGGAGTTGAAATAGACCGCGCTAACCGGTTCTTCGCCAAAGGTTTTCAGATCGAGCGGCTTCAGGGTAACGCCGGCAACGCCCTGTAACAGCGTTCGCACCTGTTCCGCGTCCGCCTGGCGCACGAAAAACAGGGCCTGCTGTCCGTGAATCGATACCTCGAGCGGTCCACTATCGGTCGCCAGCCAGAAAACAAGTCGCAGGCCGTCGACATCGTCGAACCACTGCCGCGTCAGCAGGAAAGCACGGATCATGGCCTGCCTGCAAACGGGCGCCGACTGTCGCCCGTCAAGCGCGAATCCGACACCCGACGGCGACCGCTCCGGGCCAGGTCCGCTGAGCGAAGCCGTTCATTCTTTCGGGTCGGGGTCAGGTTCATCGCCTGGTCAGTGGTGCCGCCCATACACGGCCGGCGGAGCCGGTCGTGATGTCGCTCCCAAAGGCGCAAAAATAAAATTTCTTTCGCCCGAATTCCTGTGTAATCATGTCTTCACCCATTTCCGGAGCCACGATGCATCTTTCCCGCTATCCGCGCCTGCATTTCGCGCACCTGCCGACGCCGCTGGAACCGCTGCAGCGCATTTCCGACGAACTCGGCGGGCCCAATATCTGGATCAAGCGCGACGACTGCACCGGCCTGTCTTCGGGAGGTAACAAAACGCGCAAGCTCGAATTCCTGATGGCCGATGCGGCCGGCAAGGGAGCGGACACGATTATAACGCAGGGCGCGACCCAGTCGAATCATGCACGCCAGACCTGCGCCATCTCGGCGCGACTCGATTTCGAGTGTCATATCCTGCTCGAAGACTGCACCGGTTACGACGACGAATCCTACGTGCACAACGGCAACGTTCTGCTCGATCAGTTGCACGGCGCCAGTATTTCGTCGCGCCCGGCCGGCAGCGACATGGCCGCTGAAATGGAGCAACTCGCGCAGGGCCTGCGAGACAACGGCAATAATCCCTATATCATCCCGGGCGGTGGTTCGAATGAAATCGGCGCACTGGGTTACGTCAATGCGGCGCTGGAGCTGATTGCACAGGCCAACGAGCGTTCGTTACGCATCGATCACCTGGTGCATGCGACCGGCAGCGCCGGCACCCAGGCCGGGCTGCTTATCGGTATGCAGGCAATGCACAGCGGCGTTCCCGTTTACGGCATCAGCGTTGATGCGCCGAAACAGAAGCAGGAAGAAAAGGTCCACGCACTGACCCGCCGGACAGCCGAGTTCATGGGTCTCAGTCCGGATCTGGTCGCGCGAGAACAGGTTATGGCCAACAGCGACTACGTGGGTGACGGCTACGGATTGCCGACGCCGGGAATGATCGAAGCGGTCAAGATGCTGGCTCGCTGCGAGGGCATCCTGCTCGACCCGGTTTACACCGGAAAAGGTTTTGCCGGACTGATCGACCTGATTCGCAAGGGTCATTTCGAGCCGGGCGAAAACGTCGTATTCCTGCACACGGGCGGCAGCGTATCGCTGTTCGCCTATCCCGGGATCTTCGACCTGCCCGGATACAGCTGATCGCATCCATGCGCAAGCCCGTTTTCGACAAGCCGTTTACGCAGCAGGAGCCGATTCCCGAGGACGGCATTGCGCGTGCGGTCGAGGTGCTGCAATCCGGTCGGCTGCACCGCTACAACGTCGCCGAGGGCGAAACCGCCGAAGCGGCACTGCTCGAGCGGGAGTACGCTGCCTGGCAGCAGGCGCCATACTGTCTTGCCTGCACGTCCGGGGGCTACGCGCTGTATATCGCGCTGAAGGCGGCCGGAATCGAGCCGGGCGACAGAGTGCTGACCAATGCGTTTACCCTCGCGCCGGTGCCCGGCGCGATCGTCAATGCAGGCGGGCGTCCGGTCCTGGTCGAGATCAATCGCGATTACTGTATCGACCTGGCGCATCTCGAAAGCAAGATGCAGCAATCCGGCGCGCGTTTCCTGATCATTTCGCATATGCGCGGCCATCTCGCCGACATGGATGCGGTTGCCAGCCTCTGCGCGCGGCAGGACGTCATCCTGATCGAGGATTGCGCGCATACGATGGGCGCGCGCTGGAACGACGTTCGCGCCGGCAACTTCGGCCAGGTCGCCTGTTTCAGCACGCAGACCTACAAGCACATGAACTCGGGCGAAGGCGGCCTGATAACCACCGCCGACGACGCAATCATCGCGCGCGCGACGATCTACTCCGGCTCTTACATGCTGTATGAACGACACGGCACCCGGCCCGATCCGCA
>JBFGQE010000205.1:0-5101 GCA_041564355.1 Gammaproteobacteria bacterium
AGCGCATACGGCTCGATCCTGAGCTCGAAAGCGCTGCCGCTACTGCCGCCACGCTGCGTATTGACCCAGGCATCGGCGATATGGATTACGCAGGAAGCCGGCTCGTATTCACTGGCGAGTCCGGGATGGTGATGGCAGGCGACCGGCTCCCAGATCGAGGGTGGTAGCTGCCATAGTTCGAGCAACCGCGCGCCGATATCCGCGTGGCAATAATCCAGCCTTTCCTGTTCCAGCAGAAACATGCTGCGTCCCTGGATCTCGCGCTGCAGCAACAGCTCGTGCATCAGGCCGGGCAGCTTCAAATACATGACGAGTCGACCGATGTCGTGCAGCAGCCCGGGGATGTAAAAGCTTTCGGCCCTGGGCAGACGCGCACACTCGCCGAGCTCTCGCGCCATGATGCCCACCGCGACGCTGTGCTCCCAAAAGTTGGTCATGTTGACGCAATCCTGCGGAATGCCCTCGAAGGCCTTGATCACCGACGTCACCAGCACCATTTCTCGGATCTGGCGCAGGCCTATCGTGTT
Source organism: Gammaproteobacteria bacterium (assembly GCA_041564355.1). Taxonomy (GTDB): domain Bacteria; phylum Pseudomonadota; class Gammaproteobacteria. Next base: position 528 of record JBFGQE010000205.1, read on the forward strand.
CACCGCCCGCTCGATCGTCTCGATGCGCGTCGGAAAACTATAAAAAGCGCTGTTCGCGACACGCAGCATGCGCGCGCACAGGTCGGGATCGCTGCGCAGCAGGTTGGCGATGGTCTCGGTGCGCGCCGACGGATCGATGATCGCCTCTTCCAGTCGATAATAGATATCCGGCAGGCTAACCAGCTTGTCGACTTCGCCGACAAGATGATCGAGTCCCACGGTACCGTGGGCTTGATCAAGATTAAATGGATTCAGGCTGGCCATGGATGGCTTGAGGGTCATGCTTCCCGCGAAAGACTCTCTATTTAGATCGACCCGTCGCGCCTAATCTTTAATTACCGCCCAACCGGGCGATCGGCAGCCGTCGCTAGTCCCACAACATGGCCGCGCCGAAAACGCCGCTGGCGTCGCCGTGCGCGGCTGGCAGAATCGGCGTTTCGACCGAGTCCGAAAAAACGTATGACGGTAACAGGCGGGGCACTTCGCGGTAAATCGAGTCGACGTTGGACATGCCGCCACCGAGAATGATCGCGTGTGGATCGAGCAGGTTGATCACGTGCGCCAGCGCACGCGCCATCTGGTCGTGATAGGTGCGCAGCATCGCCGCGCACTCCGCATCGCCCTGCCTGGCCGCCTGGATGATTTCCTCGCTGCGTAAATCACGGGCGAAGCGAGCGTGAAAATTTTTCGCCAGCCCCGGACCCGATAAATAAGTTTCGATACAGGACGACTTGCCACAGTAGCAATCCGTTTCGCCATCATCCGGGCGCCGCCACGGCAGCGGGTTGTGCCCCCATTCGCCGCTGATCGAGTGCGGACCGTTGATCAGCCGACCATCCACCGCGATACCGCCGCCGGTGCCGGTACCCACAATAGCACCGAAAACCACCGGGTATCCGCTGCCTGCGCCGTTGACCGCTTCGGACAGGACAAAACAATTGGCGTCATTCTCGATGCGAACCGCTCGAAGCAATTGCCGTTCCAGGTCTTCACGCAACGGCTGGCCGTTGAGGCACCGGGTATTGGAGTTGCGCAACTGCCCGGTAAGCGGCGATATCGCACCGGGAATGCCGACACCGACCCGGGTAACGCTGCCGAGCTCGGCTTCGGCCGCGCCGACCAGTTGGACAATCATCTCGATCACGTCGGCATAACGATGCGCTGGCGTCGGCACGCGCTTGCGATAAACGGGCTGCCGAGCGATGTCGAGCACGACTATTTCCGTCTTGGTGCCGCCCAGATCGATGCCGAGGTCGAAACGATCCGAACCAGGGTGCGGTGACGCGTCGTCTAGCGGAGTCTGATTCAATTTATTTATACCCCACTTGGGTTAATAATATTTTTTGATTCGTGTGTTTTCGAGCTTAATGAAATCAATGAGCTAGAAACCTTAGATGACGCCATTTCTAGTCGAAAAATACGACTTATCCACAGCTTATACACGCCCTCTGCACAGAATCATACACAACATAATGTACTTGACCTCCCGCCAAAACACATTATATTGTGTATTTGGTTTAAATAACGCTTTTAACCAAATAATTTTAAGCAGGCTGGTTAATTCCAAACCGCAGACCGTACAGGTACTTGAAAAAGATAGTTACAAAATACTTTAACTATCCACGGGGAAGAAGTAGCCAACAGTAAATTCGCGGATTTCATCCGCAGGTAACATTGGAAACTACGGAACGGGCTAATATGCAGAATATCGATTCACCCTTGACCGAGGCCGCGACCGCGCCGGTAAAACCTACCCCCGCCGCCGTCGACGAGAGCAAAAACACCCTCGGCGCAAACTACAACGTCGTCCGGCGCAACGGCAAACTCACCAGTTTCGACAAGAACAAGATCGCAATCGCGATGACCAAGGCGTTTCTCGCGGTCGAGGGCGGCCAGGCCGCGGCTTCGACGCGCGTGCACGAAACGGTCGAAAAGCTGACCGATCTGGTAGTTGCGGCCCTGACCCGACGCCAGCCCGACGGCGGGACGTTTCAGATCGAGGATATCCAGGACCAGGTAGAACTCGCGCTGATGCGTAATGGAGAGCAGAAAATCGCGCGCGCCTACGTACTCTACCGAGAAGAGCGCGCCACCGCACGCGCGCAGTGCAAGATCGATCCGCGTGAATCGGCCGACGACGAGGAACGCATCGAGATCACGGTGAAGCGCGAGGATGGCAGTATCCAGCCGCTCGATACCGCGCGCCTGAAAACCATTATCCACGAAGCCTGCGACGGACTCGAAGCCGTCAGTGCAGAGCGCGTTTACGATGAAACCCTGAGAAACCTGTTCGACGGGGTACCGCTGAAAGACGTCAGCCCGACCGTGGTCATGAGTGCACGTGGCCTGATCGACCGCGAGCCCGAGTATTCGCAGGTCGCCGCGCGCCTGCTGCTCGACCAACTGCGCGCCGAATCGCTCGGTTTTATCAACGATGGCCCGCCTACCGCGACTTTCGCCGAAATGGCGGAACGCTACGGCGATTATTTCGCTAACTACGTGAAAAAAGCCACCGATCTCGAATTGCTCGACAAGGAGCTGCTCAAGTTCGATCTCGAATACCTGGGCAAGGCGCTGAAGCCCGAGCGCGATCACCAGTTTACCTACCTCGGACTGCAGACGCTGTACGACCGTTATTTTATTCACTATCACGATCTGCGTTTCGAACTCCCGCAGGCATTTTTCATGCGCGTCGCGATGGGCCTTGCGATTAACGAGGTGCAGCGCGAGGAACGCGCGATCGAATTCTATAACCTGCTATCTTCGTTCGATTTCATGAGCAGTACACCGACGCTGTTCAACTCCGGAACCTTGCGCCCGCAGCTGTCGAGTTGCTACCTGACCACGGTCCCCGATGATCTCGACGGTATCTTCAGCGCGATCAAGGACGACGCGATGCTGTCCAAGTTCGCCGGTGGTCTCGGCAACGACTGGACCCGCGTGCGCGGCATGGGGTCGCACATCAAGGGCACCAATGGAAGGTCCCAGGGGGTCGTCCCGTTTCTGAAAGTCGCCAACGATACCGCGGTCGCGGTCAACCAGGGCGGCAAGCGCAAAGGCGCGATGTGCGCCTACCTCGAAACCTGGCATCTCGACATCGAGGATTTTCTCGATCTGCGCAAGAATACCGGCGAGGAACGTCGCCGCACGCATGACATGAACACGGCTAACTGGATCCCGGACCTGTTCATGAAGCGTGTTGCGGAGGAACAGCAATGGACACTGTTCTCGCCTTGCGAGGTGCCTGAACTGCACGACCTCGTCGGCGCCGACTTCGAAGCCGCTTACGTCGCCTACGAAGCCAAGGCCGAGCGCGGTGAAATCAAGAATTTCCGCCGCATCGAGGCCACCGACCTGTGGCGCAAGATGCTCGGTATGCTGTTCGAGACCGGCCACCCGTGGATGACCTTCAAGGATCCGTGCAACCTGCGCTCGCCGCAGCAGCATTCGGGCGTGGTGCATTCGTCGAACCTGTGCACCGAAATCACGCTGAACACTTCGGACACCGAAATTGCGGTGTGCAATCTCGGCTCGGTCAACCTGGCGCAGCATGTCGATGAAAACGGCCTCGACCTGGGCAAGCTCGAAAAGACCATTAACACCGCGATGCGCATGCTCGACAACGTGATCGACATCAACTACTACTCCGTGCCTCAAGCGCGCACCTCCAACATGCGCCACCGCCCGGTCGGGCTCGGCATCATGGGATTCCAGGATGCGCTGTACAAGCTGCGTATCCCCTACGCGAGCGCAGAGGCAGTGGAATTCGCCGATCGATCCATGGAGGCGCTCAGCTACTACGCCATCGACGCCTCCTGCCGACTGGCCAAGGAGCGCGGTTCGTATGCGAGCTTCTCCGGGTCGCTGTGGAGTCGCGGGGTGCTACCCATCGACTCGCTGAAGGCATTACGCCAGGAGCGCGGCGCCGAGTACCTGGACGTGGATTTCTCCACCACCATGAACTGGGACAAGCTGCGTGGCAAAGTGCAGATCCACGGCATGCGCAACTCCAATGTCATGGCCATTGCGCCCACGGCCACCATCGCCAATATCACCGGTGTCTCTCAGTCCATCGAACCCACGTATCAAAACCTGTACGTGAAGTCGAACCTGTCCGGCGAGTTCACCGTGGTGAACCCCTACATGGTGCACGACCTCAAGCGCCTGGGGCTGTGGGACAAGGTGATGGTCAACGACCTCAAGTACTACGACGGCAGCGTCAGCCAGGTCGAGCGCGTGCCGCACGAGCTCAAGCACCTGTACGCTACCGCGTTCGAAGTCGAGCCACGCTGGTTGGTGGATGCCGCCAGCCGCCGGCAGAAGTGGATCGACCAGGCCCAGTCGCTCAATCTCTACATGGCGGGCGCGTCAGGCAAAAAGCTGGACATCACTTACCGAATGGCCTGGCTGCGTGGCCTGAAGACCACCTACTACCTGCGCGCACTCAGTGCCACCAGCACCGAGAAGTCCACGTTGAGCCGCGGAACGCTCAACGCGGTTGCCGCCAGCGAACCAGGCACCAGCGGGCAAACCGGGTCAGGCGACGAGGCGATAGCGCAACCGGCCGAGGTGCC
>JBFGQE010000206.1:0-5084 GCA_041564355.1 Gammaproteobacteria bacterium
AAGGCCGGTTCCGGTAACGCGCACTGCTTCGACTGCAAGACCGATTTCAGCCTGAGCAAGCCGGCCAAGGTGGGAACGTACAAACCCAACCCGTTCGGGCTTTACGATACCGCGGGCAACGTGTTCGAATGGGTGCACGATTGCTACCACCGCAACTACCAGGATGCGCCGGACGATGGCTCGGTCTGGGAGGGAGGCGATTGCGACGTGCGCGTTGCGCGCGGCGGCGCCTACCGCAGCCCGGCGACCTCGATGCGCGTCGAGAACAGGGAAAAGTTCAAGAGCGACAAGGGCCATTACAATGTCGGGTTCCGCGTCGCACGCGACCTCTAAGCGCTGACATGATCGACTGGCGGCAGATCGAAACCGTGCTGCTCGACATGGATGGCACGCTGCTCGACCTGCACTTCGACAATTACTTCTGGCAGGAATACCTGCCGCTGCGCTACGCCGAGATCAAGGGCGTCGAGCCGCAGGCGGCAAAACGCGATATCATCAGGCAGATACGCAGCATCGAGGGCAGTCTGAACTGGTACTGCACCGATTACTGGAGCGAAGTGCTCGAACTCGACGTGGTCATGCTCAAGCACGAGGTCAGCCACAAGGTATCGCTCAGGCCCTATTGCATCGATTTTCTCGACGCCCTGCGCGCGGCGCGCAAGGACGTGGTGCTGGTCACCAATGCGCATCACGACAGCCTCGCGTTAAAAATGGATAAAACCCGGATCGGAGACAAGTTCGATCGCCTGATAACCGTGCACGAATTCTCTTTGCCCAAGGAAGATCGGCAATGCTGGCAAGAGGTGCACAGGCGCCATCCTTTCGACCCGTCGAAAACGCTGCTGATCGACGATAACCTGCGTGCGCTGGACTCCGCGCGTGACTACGGTATCGGCCATCTGCTCGCCGTTTTTCAGCCGGATTCGAAGATGCCGGTGCGCGAGATCAGCGGCTACGATGCGATCCATTCGTTTACCGATATCATGCCGATCTGCGAGGTGGCGGATGAGCGCTGACAAAACCCCGGTGCGCGACGGCGGCTGTCTTTGTGGCGGTGTGCGCTATCGCCTGCATGGCCATTGTCGAGACGTTATCCTTTGCCACTGCAAGAATTGCCGGCGAACGCACGGCCATGTCTCGGCCTATACCGCGGTGGATGGGCAGCAACTCGAATGGGTTCGGCGAGAAACCCTGCAGTGGTACCACGACGAGTCGCCGGACACCTACCGTGGATTCTGCAATCGCTGCGGCGCGAGTCTTTTCTGGGACGCGCGTGACGGCAAGGGCAAGATTTCGGTAGCCGCCGGCAGCCTGGATGACGCCAGCGGGCTCAAGCTAATCGGGCACGTATACGTTGGTGAGGCCGGCAGGTACTACCAGATCGACGACGCCTTGCCTCGCTTCGAGTCGGGCAGCGAGGGCGCGCTGGGCTAGACTGGCAACGGTTGACCTGCGGTCATGAATGGGTTAAAAGTTTTGAACTACAACTGTTTCCCCGGGTGGTGCGCGCGAGAACGGTATACCCTGGCGTTCTAATTTTTACCAACGCGGTCGTTAACTATCAGCAACACTTATGGATAAAACGGAAAAATTCGATCCGCTGAGGCGGTCTGTCGGACATGTGCTCGATATTATCGGCGAGGGCTGGTCGATTCTAATAATCCGCGAGGCATTCCTCGGCACGCGTCGCTTCGAGGAATTCCAGGGTCGACTTGGCATCGCGCGCAATATTCTCACCGCCAGGCTGAAAAAACTTTGCGCCAATAAAATTCTCGATCGGGTCCCGGTCAAGGAAGGCGCGAAACGTCACGAGTATCGTCTGACGACCAAGGGCAGGGACATGATGCCTTTACTCATTGCGCTGACCCAATGGGGCGACAGGTGGGTCTACGGCGAAAACAACGAGCCGCTGATATTCCTCGATCGCGAGCATGGCGAGCCGATTGCGCCGGTAGAGGTCCACTCGGCCCGCGGCAAGGCCCTGCGCCCGCGCGATGTCACGGTACGCGCCGGTCCCGGCGCGACGCGTGAAGCACGGGAACGTATCGAAGAACTCGTCGAGAATGACTAACCCGACCGACAAGCCGGATTGCCCCGTCGGTAAAAGCGATTGCGAATGGCTCGACGAGGTCGTCGGACTGCGCCAACGAATCGGTGAATTATCCGAACTGGTTTCGACCGATGCGTTGACCGGGCTATTCAACTTCCGTCATTTCAAAACCGTGCTGCAGGCGGAGATGGACCGCTCCAAGCGCAGCGGTATCCCCACCAGCCTGGTGCTCGTCGACCTGGACCATTTCAAGGCGGTCAACGATAACCACGGCCACGAAATCGGCAATGCCGCGCTCAGACATCTTGCCGAGATTCTACGCAACGAGGTCCGCACCACGGACATCGTATGCCGCTACGGCGGCGAAGAATTCGCGATGATTTTCCCCGAGACCCATCTGAACCTGGCGGTCAAGGTTGCCGATCGGATTCGTGTCGAAATTCAAAATAACCCGATGCAGCTCGAAGACGCCGAAATTGCGCTCACCGCGAGCATGGGCGCCAGCGTTTATATGAAAACCAGCGTACTCGACATCGACGCTTTCGTCGATTCGGTGGACAAGTATCTGTATGAAGCGAAGCAAGCCGGGCGCAACTGCATCTGTCATATCGATTATGCCGAACTGCGCGCCGTGACCGAGGTCGGCTCGGACGAGCGCGCGATGCTGTTCAGGGGCGAGTAGCCCGAATCCCCGGTTCCATCCCGCGGCAGGCCGGTTCAGGAACTCTGCTTGCGGTAGCGCTCGACCGAATCGATAATTTCCCGCTTCGCATCCTCGACGTCACTCCAGCCATCGATTTTGACCCACTTACCCGGCTCCAGGTCCTTGTAGTGGTCGAAGAAATGCGAAATCGAGTCGAGCAGGGATCGCGGCAGGTCGCGCACCGAGTCCATGCCCGAGTAGAGGCTTGAGAGCTTGTCGATCGGCACGCCGATGATCTTTGCGTCCTTGCCCGATTCGTCGGTCATATTGAGAATGCCCAGCGGGCGCACGCGGATCACCGAACCGCTGATCACCGGGATTGGCGTGACCACCAGCACGTCCGCAGGATCTCCGTCCTCTGACAGGGTTTGCGGGATATAACCGTAATTGCAGGGATAATGCATCGCCGTTCCCATGAACCGATCGACGAACATCGCGCCGGTCTCCTTGTCGACCTCGTACTTGATCGGATCGCTGTGCGACGGAATTTCGATGATGACATTGATATCGTTCGGCACGCTTTTGCCGCTGCTGACACGATCGAGAATCATGGCTTGACCCGGTTATTTTTTTGCAAAGCCCGATTATAGCCGAGCCGGGGCAGGGATAAATAGCACGCTGTTGAAAGCGCCGGTCTGCGCGTGCACGCCTATAAGTCGAAGTCAGCGAGCTTTTTTTCGATCAGCTCGTTTTTCAGCACGACGTAACGCGGCATACCGCGGTCGTCGTAATCGGGGTAAGCCTCGCCGCGAATCAGCGGGTAGAGGTACTCGCGGCACGGGTCGGTGATGCCGAAGCCATCCTCGCTGATAAAGTCCAGCGGCATGGTCTTTTCGACATTGGCCACGTCGGCCAGGTCCGCGCTGCCGATTTCCCATCGGTAGGGATTGCTCGACTTGCGTTCGATGGTGGGCATGATCGCGTTCCTGCCCTCGAGCGCCATTTCGACGCCCGCCTGGCCGACCGCGTAGGCTTGCTCGAGGTCGGTCGCCGAGGCGATATGCCGTGCCGCGCGCTGCAGGTAATCCGCGACTGCCCAGTGATACTTGTAACCCAGCGCCTCCTTGACCAGGTTCGCGACCACTGGTGCCACGCCACCGAGCTGGGCGTGGCCGAACGCGTCACGGGTACCCTGCTCGGCGAGAAAACGGCCATCCGGGTCGCGCGCGCCCTCGGACACGACGATGGTGCAGTAACCGTGGTTTTCCACTTTTTGCCGGACCGCGTCGACGAAACGGTCGCGATCGAAATCGATCTCGGGTAACAGCAATAACACCGGGATGCCGTAGTCTTCGATCAACCCGCCCGCGGCGGCGATCCAGCCGGCGTGCCGTCCCATGACCTCGAGAATGAATACCTTGGTCGAGGTTTTCGCCATCGAGGCGACGTCGAAAGACGCTTCCAGCGCGGAGACCGCGATATACTTCGCCACCGAACCGAAGCCGGGGCAGTTGTCGGTGATCGGCAGATCGTTGTCCACCGTCTTCGGAATGTGTATCGCCTGCACCGGGAAGCCCATGGTTTCCGATAACTGCGATACCTTGAAGCAGGTGTCCGCGGAATCGCCCCCGCCGTTGTAAAAAAAATAGCCGATGTCGTGGGCCTTGAATACCTCGATCAGGCGTTCGTATTCGCGCCGGTTTTCGTCGAGGCTCTTCAACTTGAAGCGGCACGAACCGAATGCACCGGACGGGGTCGATTTCAGCGCCGCGATGTCGGCGTCGGACTCCAGCGAGGTGTCGATCAACTCTTCGGTCAGCGCGCCGATGATACCGTTTTTGCCGGCAAAGACGGTGCCGATGCGGTCGCCGTTGGCGCGACAGGTCTGGATAACCCCGCAGGCGGACGCGTTGATTACCGACGTGACGCCGCCGGACTGGGCATAAAAAGCATTCTTTTGAGTCATGGCGACGTTTTTCACTCCAGGCTAAGGGTTGATCGCGCGGAGCCGCAGAATAGCGTAAAAGAAGTTAAAATTCATCGGCCGAACGGCCATAAAAAAGGGCGACGCGAGCGCCGCCCTTTCCTGCCAATGCGTTTCGCGCTAGCCGAGCAGCGGCGCGATAACGAGGCTGACGATCGCCATCACGTTGATCAGGATGTTCATCGACGGTCCCGAGGTGTCCTTGAACGGGTCGCCGACGGTATCGCCGACCACGGTGGCTGCATGCGTATCGGTGCCCTTGCCGCCGAAGTTACCCTTTTCGACGAACTTCTTGGCGTTGTCCCAGGCGCCGCCGGCGTTGGCCATCATCAGCGCCATCAGCACGCAGGACAGCAGCGCACCGGCGAGCATGCCGCCGAGCGCCTCGGGGCCGATCAGGAAGCCGA
>JBFGQE010000207.1:0-5050 GCA_041564355.1 Gammaproteobacteria bacterium
CGAGTATCGCGAAATCGCCGGTCGATCGCTGCGCGTGCGCTTTGGCCAAGCCGAGCAAATCTACGACCCGGAAAACTACCGCCTCACGCTCGCGCAGCAGGATATCGGGCCCGGTTCGCACCTGCGCGTGCTGCTCGAGCGCGATTCGAATCGCGGCGAAAACGCCTACCGCGCGATCGTCATCTGGATTGGCGACTAGCGACTGGATTTGATCGAAGCGTGCATAAACTCACGTCAAATGATCCGCCTAATTCGGATTGTACGGCTAACCGAAAAATGTCCGCAGGCGATCAGTAGAGTGATGAGATGATATGGAGACTGGTTAGTTCAGTATCAGATCAGGCAAAGTTTCGTCATTGCACGGTGTACCGTCGATCGTCAAATCGACCGCGAAAGCTGAATCGACCGATCCGTCGACGTTAAGCCGCACGAGGCCATTGATCGGGATACCGTTGTAGTCGACAAAACTACCGCCGACAAAGACCTCGAGTGATCCATCGATCGTGTGAGCGACGCTGACTACGCCGGTATCGGAGGCGTTCGAACTGCTGAATCCGGTGCCGGTATCAAAATTGATATCGTCCGGCGAACCGTCGCTATTAAGACGAATGATGCCACTAGCCGCATTTACCTGGTAAGTGGAGAAGCGCCCGCCGACGTAAATATCGCCGGCCACGCCTCGCGCGATCGAGACGACGTCGTCGTTAAATCCACTGCCAACGTTGAACCCCAAGGAGTCGACCGAACCGTTGGCGTTCAGCCGGACGATCCGGTTAAGAAAACCGCCGCCGACATAGACTGCGCCGGTGGTATCAAATGCCGGCACGACGCTAAGGACCGGCGACTGCGACGGATTGAAGCCGGTGTCGGCGGTACCCGCAGTGCTCCAGCGCTCTATCGGTATCGGACCGACGCCGCCGCTATAAACCGGGCCGAGCGGCGGGTCCAGGGCCGGCGCAACGCTCCTGACGTTGGCGACGCCGGCCGCGAAGAAGCCAGTATCTCTTGAACCGTCGCTGTTTAGCCGCACTAGACCGCTAACAATAGCTGGGGCAGCAGGCGGACGGTGAAAGGTGCCGAAATTTCCGCCCACGTAGACGTCGCCACCGGCGAGCGGAGCGATGCTGGTCACACGCCCATCGAAGCCGTTGCCGACATTAAATCCAGCGTCAACCGTGCCATCCGAATTCAGGCGCAGAATGCCGCCAGTAAAATCGCCACCAACATAGACGTCGCCGACGTTAGCGTCGGTCGCCGACGCGATAGCGCGAACCGAGTTGTCGCTGCCGGCACTTCCGACGACGAATCTCGCCTGTTCGACGCCGCTCGGATCGAAGCGCACGACGAGGTCCACCGGATCGTTGCCGGGATCAGCGAGAACGCCAACCCAGACCGAACCGTCGAGCAACGGCGCAATTCCTCGTATCGAAAGACTGCATCCCTGATTGCCACCATTATCGTCACCGCCATTGCCGGTCGCGAGGATTCCGAAGATCCCGGCGGCATAGACACAGGTCAGAAGCAACTTGCGAAGTCGAGGATATTCGTTCATCTCGATGACCGTCGCGCCGACGACGTCCACGATAAAATCGCGAGGGCAAGAGACCCTCCCACGAGTGTTGCAAACAGGTCGAGCGGATCGAACACACCCCGCTCGAGGTAAGGCCCGACCAGATTCCAGGCCGGATTGGGCAGATTCGGGGCAAGCCAGGTCGTCAGTGTCGCCGCGACCTGGTCGGCCTGCGCCACCTCGAGGGCGAGCGCGATACCTATCCACGTCAGGCAGTGCCAACGAGCGCTCGACGCGGTCGACGCAAAACTACCGAGAAAAATACCGATCGACAGGACGTACAGCAGGGAAGGCGCGCTGTCCGTCAACCATTCAAGTCCAGACGGCGAGGCTGGTACGAGATGAATAGGTTCAAAAATTGCCGGTGGCTGCGAGCGTGCGAGGACATATACCGCAACGGCAACCGTCAGAGCCAGGCTCGCAACCGCGAGCCGCAATACGGGGGTCATCCTCTCGAACATGGTCTTACTACCAAATTGACCCAATCCAATTTGCCTACTGACCGATCGTCGTCGATCCGATCCGGCAATAGCAGATACTTATAACTAAAAACCGGCTTAATTGAAATAGTCCAGATGCGAAACTGAATCTGGCCAGATCGTACCCATCGCCAATCCAAATCAGAACTCCTGTATGGCAATTTCGACCTCAAATCAGTTTCTTGCCATCGGCGAAGACCTGCGTCCACGCGAGCACGCGCACCGACTTGCGCAGGCCGGTCGGCCAGAACGGGTCGGCCTCGATCAGCGCTTCGACCACTGCCACGTCGTCGGCCTCGACGATCCAGATTCCGCCGGCAGGGTCGCCGCTGCGCGCGTTCTTGAGCGGCCCGGCGGACTCGATCCTGTCGGCGTTGTCTTGCAGGAAGCGCAGGTGATCGGCCATGAACTCCTGCCGCTTGTGTGCAAAGTCGTCGTTGTCTTCGAACATGACCGCGTATTTCATTGTTGCCTCCCTGGGTTGGATCGAGTAGTTCAGGTCGTCGAATTCGTTTTCCGGCATGATCCAGGTCTCGGCCTTGCCGGCTTCGATGAATTCGACGGTTGCCGGATGTTCGAGCAGCGCATCGACGTAGCGCCGCGCCGCGTCGTCTAGCGCGACGCCGTAGGTGCGAAAGCGGCTCACGACGGGCGCGTAGAACGCGTCGGCGGCACAGAAACGCGCGCCGAACAGGTACGGCCCGCCGCCGCCCCAACGCTCCCGTGCCCAATTCCACAGCGTGAGGACGCGATCGATATCGGCCTGCGCGGCCGTACCCGGGTTGAAGTTCCGATACTCGCGGTGCACGTTCATCGGTAACTCCGATCGCAGCGCGCCGAAACTCGAATGCATTTCGGCGGCAAGGCAGCGGGCCGCCGCGCGCGCCGCGGCCGATTCGGGCCACAGGCCCGCGCGCGGATGGTGCTCGTGAAGAAACTCGGCGATCGCGAGGCTGTCCCAGATCGGCTGCGTGCGTTCGCCGTCGCTGGCGACGAGCGTCGGCACCGTGCGCGCCGGGTGATTTCCGGCGACAAAACGATCGAAGGCCCCGGTGCGCAGCGGCACGACCTCGAGATCGAACTCGATGCCGGACGCGCGCAGCAGCAGCCAGCCGCGCAACGACCAGCTCGAATAGGCCTGGTTGCCGAGAATCAGCGTATATTTCACTGCAGTTTTGGCCCGGAATAATTCAGCCACAATGATAACGGACGGCAATCGATCGGGTAAGCCGAAAATCCGCACGTTGACCGGATTGCCGACAAATCGGAGAATGCATCGGCGATGAGCTTTCGCAAGGATATTCTCAAGCCGCCCAATCTCGTCAGCATGATCAGGATCCTGATCGCGCCGGTGTTGTTCGCGCTCGCACTGCTCGGCATGGAGAACTGGTTTCTCGGCCTGCTGTTGTTTTCCGGATTCACCGACGTGTTCGACGGCTACCTCGCGCGCAGGTTCGACATGATCACGAAGCTCGGTTCGCACCTCGACAGCTGGGGCGATTTCGCGATCTACAGCACGATGGCAATTTGCGCGTGGATCATCTGGCCCGAAATCACGCAGCGCGAGCTCCTCTACTACGCGATCATGGTCTTCAGCTTCCTGCTGCCGGCGCAGGTCGGGCTGGTCAAGTTCGGCAAGTTCACCGGCTACCACACCTGGACGGTCAAGGTCGCCGTGCTGAGTGGCTTCATCGCTTACATCCTGCTCTACGCCGAAATCGCCGCCTGGCCGTTCGCGCTGGCGAGCATCCTGTGCGCGATCGCGGGCCTCGAGGAAATCCTGATGACGCTGGTGCTGCCGAAGGAGCGCACCGACGTCCGCTCGCTGGTCGCGGCGATTCGAATCCGGCGGGAATTGCAGCGGGCCGACGGAGAAGCGTAATTGTGAATTTCGATCGGGTCAGTGTCGATCGATTCGAGCTCGGATCAGTAACAGGATTGCGCAATTTCAAGCAGCGATTCGACTTCCAGGCGCTCGCTTGCGAGCAGGTAAAACATCTCGCCGTCGCACCAGGTCACGACCGCCGGCCTGCGCGGGTCGATGTCGTCGGGCTCCGGTTCCGGTCCGGGCGGATACATCCGCCCTTCCCGGCCGGCGACGTCGACGCTCTGTGGATTCGAGCCGTAGCTGGTGCCGAGCGCCCAGCGGCGCGCCTCGCTCTTGCCCTTGCGCGACTGGCTGAGCACGAAATCGCCGTAGTGCACTTCGAGCGAGCGGCTGCGCCGGGACAACTCGCGTTGCTTGTGGTCGCGGACGTGGACGGAAAAGGACTGGACTTCGAGGCCGCGCGTGTCGTGCGGGCGTAGCGGCTCGAATTCGAGCAGCTTTGCGGCCTCGCCCCACGATGAGGCGCCGGCGAAGTGGGGATTGGATGCGGCGGAAGACAAGTCGGAACAGGCGAGATGTAGAGGTTTGGCGCGCTTTCGGCAGGCGTCCGCGCTTTCGTTTACTGGGAGCGAGAGGGCCCTGCCCGAGCCGTTAATTGCGAACGCAAAACGGTCAGGCGGATTTCGATACGCCGGCCGGACCGCCGGCGAGATTCGTCAGGCGCCGAGTGCGAGCGCGACGGAGACGAAGAACAGCGTCGCCCACAGGCTCGGACGCTGCAGCAACTGCAAAAAGTTGATCGGCGATTCGACGGAATCGTCGTGCGAAAGCAAATGGACGCCAAAGATTTTCATCCTTGCCTCATGATATGCGTGGCCACAACGTCTTTATAGTCAGAAATCACTTTAAGTCAAGACAAAAAGTTAATGAAAATACTCAAATAATAAAATTCATACCAACGATCGGCACCAGTCATCCTAGGCTTGACCGCGGGGTTCAGTAGAGTCCATCCGCTAAAGAGCAACGATCAACTTTAGGGGAAAAGTATCAAATGTAAGGCCTGACACTAGGCGTGTGTCCGAATAAATCCAAATCTACCATGGACGCTCGTTTGAATAGACGGGTGTTAAAGAACCATCCTCCGTATTTACAATAAATTCTAAACCTCTTGTC
>JBFGQE010000208.1:0-5047 GCA_041564355.1 Gammaproteobacteria bacterium
GCATCGTGTCGATCGAAAGGGCAACCAGCGACGTAATTAGCGCAACCAGGCAGACGAACTCGACCTGGCCGAGCCGACTGGATGATGACGAATGCCGCGTCATCGGACGGAAGCAGCCACGCGCAACGAACTAGTCGACCGGGTGGCGCATGCACACGGCGCCGTCCGGGCATAGCGCGGTGAACTGTCGGGTCGCGGCGATCGACTCCGGCACGCCGGCACGCTCGATGCGGCAGAAACCGATCTTTTCAAAATAGTCTGCCGCGGTTTCGGTGAGAAGATAAACCGAACGATATCCTCGCGCCGGGGCCTGCGCGAGCAGGTAATCGGTTATTTGCCGACCCAGGCCTTGCGAGCGCGAGCGCGATTCGACGACGACCGATCGAAGCAGCGCGTCGGCGCCAGCCGGCTGCAGACCCCCCGCGGCGATCAGCTTCGTGGCCTCGAAAATACCGACGAAGTGTTGCAACTGCTCGGCGCAATCCTCGTCCGGCAGGCCGTTATCGCGCAGCAATGCCCGAAGTTGCGGCAGGTGCTCGGCTTCAAGCCGGATAATCGCTGCCCGCTCCGACATCTTGACGGCAGTCCGTCTCAGTCGACGTCCAGCGTTTCGACGCGGATCCGGTGAATTTCTCCGTGGACAACGTCGAGGCGGCCGATTGCATCGATTGCTTCGACCATTTGCTGCTCGCGAATTTTTTGCGTCAGCATGATAATCGTCGCCCGCGTCACCCCGGCCTCGGGTTCCTTCTGCAGAATAGCCTCGATCGAAATATCCTGGTCACCCATAATTCGCGTGATCTCGGCCATGACGCCGGGGCGATCGTCGACGCGCATGCGCAGGTAGAACGCGGTGGTCACCTCGGTAATCGGCAATATCGGAATATCGACTATTTGATCGGGCTGAAATGCGAGATGCGGTACCCGGTTCTGCGCATCGACGGTAATCGTGCGGGCGACATCGATGATATCTGCGACGACCGCGGACGCGGTCGGGTCAGCGCCGGCGCCGGCTCCGTAATACAGAGACGGGCCGAGCTTATCGGCTTGCACCAGCACCGCGTTCATGACGCCATCGACGTTTGCGATCAAGCGTTTTTCCGGGATCAGGGTCGGATGCACGCGCATCTCGATACCCCTCTCCACGCGGCGCGCAACCCCCAGGTGTTTGATCCGATAACCGAGTTCACCGGCGTACACCACGTCTTCGGTGGACACGTTAGCGATGCCCTCGGTGTAGACATGCTCGAACTGCAGCGGGATACCGAAAGCGATCGACGACAGGATGCTGAGTTTATGCGCCGCGTCGATACCCTCCACGTCGAAGGTAGGATCAGCCTCGGCATAACCAAGCGCCTGCGCCTCGGCAAGCACTTCGTCGAAATCTCGGCCCTTGTCGCGCATCTCGGTGAGGATGAAATTACCGGTGCCGTTGATAATCCCGGCCAGCCATTGGATGTGATTAGCCGCGAGACCCTCGCGAATCGATTTGATGATCGGTATGCCGCCGGCCACCGCGGCCTCGAACACGACGTTGACACCCTGTTGCTGCGCTGCGGCAAAGACTTCATTGCCGTGCAGGGCAATCAGGGCCTTGTTCGCGGTAACCACGTGCTTGCCGTTGGCAATCGCCTGCATCACCAGTTCACGCGCGGTGTCATAGCCGCCGATCAACTCGATGACGATATCGACATCGGGGTTATTCACCACCTCGAACGGGTCGGCGGTCAGGCTGATGTCGCCGCTGCCGGCCGGCATGCCGGACGCGAGCGAGCGGCGCGACGCCTGGATAATTTCGATTCTCCGACCCGCGCGCCGCGCGATTTCGGCAGCATTGTTCTGCAACACCAGCGCGGTGCTGGCGCCGACCGTGCCAACGCCCAATAGGCCCAGTTTTACTGGTTTCAAACCTCGTCTCCCGATGCGATCACAGGCTATCGCAAACGCGCAACAGTATGAAATACGGCTAGCCCTGTCAACCGCGATCCCGAGGCAGCAGGGTGAATTGATCGAGCCTGCGAATTACATTATTCTGCGGCCATGCCGCTTGCCGAAGACATCGTCACCAGCCGTTACCGAATCACGTCGTACAGCGCGACGACGATCCAAGTGAACGAAACGGTTTACCGTGACAGCCTGCTATTGTCAGCCAACGAAATGCATACCGCCTGGCCGGTTCGATCGCTGCAGCAGATCGACGAGCAATCGCTCGCGCCGATATTCGCGCAAGAGCCCGCGGTCGTGCTGCTCGGCACCGGTGAACGCCAGGAGTTCCCCGAGGCGCGCATCTTCGGTCTGTTCGGCGAACGCGGAATCGGGTTCGAGGTCATGGATAACGGCGCGCTGTGCCGCACCTTCAATATCCTCGTGGCCGAGGATCGCGCCGTCGTCGCGGCGGTGATTCTCCCCGGCGAATAAGCCCGTCTCGTCGGCAACCGGGATTCACATCGCGTCGAGCCGGGCCTTGACGAGTCGAGGAGAAGCGGAGCTGGATTTACTCGATGATATTTTCCCGCGAATAGCCGCTGTGCTCGAGGATCCGCCGCAGCTTGCGCAACGCGTCCATCTGTATCTGCCGCACGCGTTCACGCGTGACGCCGAGTTCGAGACCCACTTCCTCGAGCGTGCCGCGCGGATGATTGCGCAGACCGAAACGGCGTACGACGACATCACGCTGTTTTTCATCGAGTTCGTCGAGCCAGTTGTCGAGATGCTGAATAACGGTCTCATCCTGCAAAATACTCGACGGGTCGGCATTGCTGTCGTCCGGGATTACGTCGAGCAACGGGCGCTCACCTTCTCCGCCCATCGGGATATCGAATGATGAAACCCGGTCGGCGAGTTTGAACATCTTTTCGACGTCCTTGACCGGTTTCTTCAGCAGCTTGGCGACGTCCTCCGCGGTGGCCTCCCGGTTTAATTCCTGGGTAAGCTTGCGCGCGGCGCGCAGGTAGGTATTCAGTTCCTTGATCACGTGGATCGGCAGGCGAATCGTACGCGTCTGATTCATCAGCCCGCGTTCGATGGTCTGACGAATCCACCAGGTGGCGTAGGTCGAGAAGCGAAAGCCGCGCTCCGGATCGAATTTTTCCACGGCGCGGATCAAACCCAGGTTACCTTCCTCGATCAGATCGAGCAGTGCCAGCCCCCGATTCATGTAACGCCGCGCAATCTTGACCACGAGGCGAAGGTTGCACTCGATCATCTTGTCGCGTGCCGCGGTGTCGCCCTTCAGCGCGAGCCGGGAGTAGTAGACTTCTTCCTCCGCGGTCAGCAGCGGAGAGACCTCGATCTCTTTCAGGTAAAGCCTTGTCGGATCGGCATCGGTAGCGCGGCGCGAGGTAACTTTGCGCCGATCCACCGGCTTGCGACGCTCGACAAATTTTTCTGCCTCCAGACCGTCGTCGTCGCCATCGGCATCTTCCGCTGCCGCGACAACCGAATCGTCGCCGTCGCCGTCATCGTCGTCGTCATCGTCGTCGTCGTCGTCAAGGTCGGGGATGTCCTGGTTTTCGAGTAAATCTTCTACCAGTTCTTCTGCGGGTATTTCGGTATCTTCGATGAGCGTCGTATCATTCGACTTGGTCATCCGGAGTTCCTTTTATCGCTTGGGTAAATATTTCAGTGGATCTACCGGCTTGCCATTTCGCCTTATCTCGAAATGCAGTTTCACCGTATTATCTTTACTTCCCATTTTCGCTACAACTTTTCCGGCTTTTACCGTGTGCCCTTCTTGCACCAGGCGCTCCTGGCAGTAGGCGTATGCACTTAAATAGGTTTCGCTGTGTTTGATGATGATGAGGTTACCATAACCGGCCAAACCATTACCACTATATACCACCCTGCCGTCAGCGACGGCGCGTACCGGTTGCCCCGCCGTGCCAGCGATGTCGATTCCACGTCGGTCGAGCTTTGATGCGAGAAAAGTATTCAGCAGTTTGCCGTCGGCGGGCCAGAGCCAGCGCTGCGGATCTTTCGTGCCCACACCCTGCACCACCTGGCTTTCGCTCGGCGCTTTGCCCGAGCTCGAAGTCGACGGTCGGGTGGTTTGCTGACTGCTGCCGCTTTTTGCGATCTCGGTTCGGTCCGGCTTGATCAGACGCAGGCGCTGTCCGGGGTGTATGGGCGCGCTGATGTCGATACCGTTCCAGCGCGCCAGCGCCTTGTAATCAAGCCCATAACGCCACGCGATCGAGTACAGCGTATCGGAGGGTTTGACCGTGTACCAGCCGGGCCCCCGGTAAGGCTTGCTCGGCGGCAATTCGGTCACGCAGGCGGTCAATAATGTTACCAGCGCCAGCCGGTACAATATCGTTTTGATTTTTTGCGCAAACAGCATCAATGATTGTAGTAAACGATCGCCACGAGCAGCAGCGCGACCACCGCCCAGCCGATGTACTCGATATAGCGCATCAGCTTCGGCTCGATCGCCGGGCCGAACCTTGCGAGGCACCAGGCGACCAGATAAAAACGTGCGCCTCGTCCGATAATCGAAGCCATTACAAAAGGAATCAGCGCGAGATGCAAGACCCCCGCGGAGATCGTGAAAATCTTGTAGGGCACCGGCGAAAAGCCGGCCACCAGCACCGCCCAGAAACCCCATTTTTCGAACCACAGCGTCGCCGTATCGAAACCCGGCTGGTAACCCCATTCGACGATATACGGCCTGGCCTGCTCGAACAGGAATGCGCCGATCAGGTACCCGACCAGCCCGCCGAGCACGGAAAAGGTCAGCGTCAGTGCGGCAAAATGCATGGCGCGCCGAGGCTGCGCAAGCGCCATCGGCGCGAGCATCACGTCCGGCGGCGGGAAAGGCAGAATAAACGATTCGACGAAACTCAGCAGCGACAGGTAGTGCGGCGCGCGCCGACCCTGCGAGAATCGGATCACGCGATGGTAGATGGGCTCGAATATGCGCACTAGGAAAGCCCGGGCAACAACGGCACGAACGCGACTCTCTCCAGGGATTCACTGACCAGCTCGCCGCCCTTGCGCGTTATCTTGGTTAACGTCTGGTAGACACCATCGTCGAACGGCAAAACCATCA
>JBFGQE010000209.1:0-5033 GCA_041564355.1 Gammaproteobacteria bacterium
ACAGCCCCCCACGACTGGAGAGCTCGATTCCGGGCAGCTACGGTGATCTCGCCAGTCTCGCCGAGGAGTTTCGCGAGCGGGTGAAGTCGGCGCTGCCCGACGTCGACGCGCGGCGCCGTTTCTGGGAAGAAACGCTGGACGGTCCCGTGTCAGAACTCGTGTTTGCCGGTCGCCTCGACGCGGCGCGTGAGCGTCTCGCCGCGGAACTCGAACAGTTCGACCACGCCGCGGTGCGCGGCGAAGTCTACCTGGTTGGCGCGGGACCCGGCGATCCGGACCTGCTCACCTTCAAGGCGCTGCGGCTGATGCAAAAGGCCGACGTGGTCGTCTACGATCGTCTGGTGTCACCGCCGATACTCGACATGGTGCGCCGCGACGCGGAAAAGATCTATGCCGGCAAGGCCAGCGCAAACCACAGCATTCCGCAGGAAAACATTAACCAGCTGCTGGTTCGCCTCGCGCGCGAAGGCAAACGCGTGCTCCGGCTGAAGGGAGGAGACCCGTTTATTTTCGGCCGCGGCGGCGAGGAACTGGCCGAGCTAATCGATGAAAACATCGACTTCCAGGTGGTGCCGGGGATTACCGCCGCGTCGGGTTGCGCGAGCTATGCCGGGATCCCGTTAACCCATCGCGACCATTCGCAGGCCTGCATCTTCGTTACCGGACATCGTCGCGAGGGCGCCGACGACCTGAACTGGGAAATGCTCAGCCACGCCAACCAGACGGTTATCTTTTACATGGGGCTGGACAACGTCGCGCGAATCTGCGAGTCACTGAAAGCGCACGGCCGGGCGGCGCATACGCCGGCCGCGCTGGTGGAAAAAGGCACCACGCGCGAGCAGCGAGTTTACGTGGGCGATCTCGACTCGTTGCCCGGGATCATCGCCGAGCACGACGTGCGTGCTCCGACGCTGATCCTGGTGGGAGAGGTCGTTGCGCTGCACCACCGGCTGGGCTGGTACAAGTCCGGCGAATCGATCGGCTGACGGCGGAGCGCTATTCGAGATCGTTGAGCAGGGAGTCGCGGGTCGCGCCGTCGATTGCGACGTCGTAGGTATAAACCGGGTGCTGTACGCCGATCTGCCAGCTCGCGCCGTCCTTCAGCGCCTGTGCCATCTCGTCGCTGATCTCGAAACGTAAGAAGTGCACCGCGGAAGTCTTGGTCTCGGTGCTGCGCTCGAGGTCCTCGTCCGCAATCGACCAGACCTTGTCGTGCTCGCCGATCTGCATCCACACCAGGTCCTCGATGCCGACCAGCTTTTGCAGCTGGGCCGCGCGCACTTCCGGGTCGGGGTACTCGATCATGAAGGTGGCCTTGAAATTACGTCCGTTCGGAATCAGCGGATTGTAGGCCTCGAGTTCGTCGTTGATGCCGTCCGCCTCGAAGACCTTTTCGATACGCAGCATTTCCTGGATCTGGTAAAGCAGGGTCAGTCGGTCCTCGAAGTAAAGCGTCGTATTCGGTCCCAGCGCAATCTGGCGGGGCTTCTTGTGCGCCAATACCTTTTGCCGGAACTCGGGGCGCTTCTCGGCGTACTCCTCGAGGCTCATCAGGTCGGCACGGGTTATTTCCTGGTTCATTTGCATCTCCATCGATTAAATTCCGTAGGCCTGGCGTAACAAACTGATCGGGTGGCGTGTCGCACTGCCGTCGTCGAGCCCGGCCGAGATGTGCTGGCCGGCCATCGGGCAATCACTGGTGTAGGCATCGGGCTCGGCCTTGGCGACGCGATTGAACACCGGGCGACCGATCTTCATCGAAATGTCGTGGAACTCCTGCTTGATCGCATAGGTGCCGTCGTGCCCCGAGCAGCGCTCGATCGCGTCGATCTCGGTGTCGGGAATGAGCGCCAGAATATCGCGCGTCTTCAGGCCAATGCGCTGCACCCGCTGGTGGCAGGCGACGTGGTAGGAGATCTTGCCGATCGACTGGCTGAAATCGGTTTTCAACAGGCCTGCCTTGTGCCGCAGCGCGAGGTACTCGAACGGATCGAAGAAGGCTTCCTGCACCTTCTGCACGGCCTCGTCGTCGGGATACATCAGCGGCAGTTCCTGCTTGAACTGCAGGGTGCAGGACGGCACCGGCGAGATAATGTCCCAGCCGTCGTCGACCAGTGCGGCGAGTCGCGGGATATTGTGGTTTTTCAGTTTTTCCACCGCGTCGAGATCACCGAGCTCCAGCTTCGGCATGCCGCAGCAAACCGTATCGGCGACGACCCGGGTCGGAATTTCGTTGTGTTCGAACACCGCGAGCAGGTCCTCGCCGATCTGGGGTTCGTTGTATTCCCCGTAACAGGTGGCAAAGATCGCGACCTTGCCGCGACTGCGGCCGGCCGGCTTGACCTCATATTCGCCCGGTGAATGCCGCTTGCTGCGCTTGCTCAGGCGGTTGCTGTGATACTCGGGCAGGCGCGCGTCAGCGTGCACACCCAGCGCCGATTCGAGCAGCGCGCGGGTGTGCTCGTTGCGGTTGACCGCGTTGACCACGCCGGCAACGATCGGGATGCTGGCGAAACTGCCGACCGTGTCGGTCGAGCTGACGATCTTGTCGCGAAGTTTGGCGCGGCCCTGGCGAAAGCCGACCGCCTTGGCGCGCAGCATCAGGTGCGGAAAATCGACGTTCCACTCGTGCGGCGGCACGTACGGGCACTTGGTCAGATAGCACAGGTCGCAGAGGTAGCAGTGGTCGACCACGCTCCAGTAGTCTTTCTTGTCCACCCCGTCGACTTCCATCGTCGAGGATTCGTCGACCAGGTCGAACAGGGTAGGGAAGGCGTTGCACAGGCTGACACAGCGGCGACAGCCGTGGCAGATATCGAACACGCGCTCGAGCTCTTCGAACAGCGACTGTTCGTCGTAGAATGACGGCTCATTTTGCCCCAGCGGGTGGCGCGTGGGCGCTTCCAGGCTGCCTTCACGGGTAGCGGATGACATGACAAGTTGCCTCTGGAAAACCGGGCCCTGGCGGGCCCGGTGGCGATAGCTTAGCCGTCTAGGTTATCCAGAGCCTTCTGGAACCGATTGGCGTGCGAACGCTCGGCTTTGCCCAGCGTTTCGAACCAGTCGGCGATTTCATCGAAACCTTCCTCGCGTGCCGCCTTGGCCATGCCCGGGTACATGTCGGTGTACTCGTGGGTCTCGCCGGCAATTGCGGCCTTCAGGTTGTTTTCGGTATTGCCGATCGGCAGGCCGGTCGCCGGATCACCGACTTCCTCGAGGTACTCGAGGTGGCCGTGCGCATGGCCGGTCTCACCCTCGGCGGTAGAGCGGAAGACGGCGGATACATCGTTGTAGCCTTCGACGTCTGCCTTGGCGGCAAAGTAGAGGTAGCGACGGTTGGCCTGGGACTCGCCGGCAAAGGCGTCTTTCAGGTTTTGTTCGGTTTTCGATCCTTTCAGTGACATGTGTGCCTCCAGATTCTTGTCTTGATGGTTTTTAACAGCAAGTATGATATCAAGCTGGTTGGATAAACGTAGTTAATTTTATAAATAAAATTAATTGACTCGGTCTATTTGGAAAATAGTAAATTTTTAGCCGAAAAACGGTTTTCACCATCGAGGCGAACGATTATGCTTAGCCGCTGTTTTGACTGGCCCCGCGCCCGACAGGTGCGGATTCGACAGGTATACGATGAAAAAATTCGAAGTTTACGCGATCGGTAACGCGCTGGTCGATATCGAGTACCACACGACCGCGGAAAAGCTGTCCGAGCTCGGCATCGAAAAAGGCGTCATGACGCTGATCGACGAAGCGCAGCAGGACAGCCTGATCGCGAGCCTCGGCGATTCGCACGAAAGCATGACCTGTGGCGGGTCGGCGGCGAATACGATTATCGCCATGGCGCAGCTGGGCGCGAGCACGCATTTCGACTGCCGAGTCGCGGACGACGGCATCGGCCATTTTTTCACCCGCGACCTGCACGACTCGGGCGTGCATTCGAGCCTCGACGGCAAGCCAACGATCGACGGCGCGACCGGCAAATGCCTCGTTTTCGTCACCCCCGACGCCGATCGCACGATGAACACCTTTCTCGGCGTCAGCGCGGAACTCGACTACGAGGATGTCGACCGCGATGCGATCGCAAGATCCGCCTACGTTTACATGGAGGGTTACCTGGCCAGCGCGGACAACACGCGCGATGCGGCGGTCGAAGCCCGCGAGGTCGCCGAACGGCATGGCGTCAAGACCGCGCTGACCCTGTCCGATCCGAACATGGTGCGTTTCTTTCGCGCGTCGCTGGAGAAGATGATCGGCGGTGGCGTCGATCTGCTGTTCGCCAACGAGGACGAGGCACTCGATTTTGCCCAGACCGACGATCTCGATGCAGCGCTCGATTCGATCGGGCAGGTTGCGCGGACGTTTGCCATCACCCGCGGCGCCGAGGGCGCGGTGCTCTTCGACGGGCAACAGCGGATCGATATCCAACCCTGCCGGGTCAAAGCCGTCGATACGCTCGGCGCGGGCGATATGTTCGCCGGCGCATTTCTCTATGGCTTGACCCAGGGCATGAATTTCGAGCAGGCGGGCAATTTCGCTTCCCTGGCCTCGGCGAAAATCGTGACCCAGTTCGGGCCACGCCTGCAGGCACAGCAGACGCGTGACCTGCTGCACCAATTTAACTCTGGATTAAATTCCTCCAGCCGTTAGAATTGCTTTTTTTTCAGTGACATAGCCTCTCCGAGAGCGCTCGATAATGACCATGCAACAGACCAAAGACCTGCGTATTACCGGTACCAAGGAAATTCAGACCCCCGAGGCGCTGATGCAGGAGTTGCCGTTGAGCGAAGCCGCGGCTAATACCGTGACGCGCGCGCGCCAGCAGATTTACGACGTGCTCGACGGCAAGGATGATCGCCTGGTCGTGATCATCGGCCCGTGCTCGATCCACGACACCGAAGCCGCGCTCGAATACGCGCGCCGGCTGAAACCGCTGATCGACGAGCTCGAGGACGACCTGATCATCGTGATGCGGGTTTACTTCGAAAAACCGCGCACCACGGTCGGCTGGAAGGGCCTGATCAACGATCCGGATC
>JBFGQE010000210.1:0-5028 GCA_041564355.1 Gammaproteobacteria bacterium
CAGGCCGAGCGGAATCAACGCCACCATGAGAAAGAAAAACAGGACCATGCGAATGCGGATATCGATCAGGTATGCGAAGAAACGCGGGATGGGACCGACGACCTGGGCTTCGAGTTTGATGCCGCCGGGAATCTCGACTCGATAACGTGTATCCAGCAAGTGTCTTTACCCTAGTCGGCGAGGGTCTGCGCCTCGGCACCAAACAGTTTGAAATACAGAATCGAGAAGGCCAGTGAGGTCCAGGGTATGATCCAGATCAGCGGAATACCAAGCGGTATCGAGCCGAGCATGATCAGCAACAGGATCAACATCAGGAATCCGGCACCGCGAAACCAGAACCGGGTCACCGCCTTGCGCGACGTTTCCAGCGCACGCCAGGCCGACATGTCTTTCTCCACCAGCAGCGGCAGAGAAAACATGTAGGCGAAGGACAGGTAAATGCCCGGCAGTATCAGCAACAGGTATCCCAGCATGATCATCAGCGACATCAGGACATACCACAATAACGCGCCTGGAATCTTGTGAAAGTAAGCGAATACCGTGCTCGGTGAAACCGATTTTTTCTGGTAATGCCGGATCCCCATTACCGTGATGCCGACCAGCATCGGCATGGTCGCCGCAATCGCAACGATTTGCAGTAGCGATGAAATAATCGATGCGCTTGCCTCGTCCGCGCCGATCGCAACCAGGCCGAGCAGTATCGGGATGCTGATCAGCGCCGCGCCGACGTAGACCAGGAACCAGAGCACCGTGGCGATATGACATTTCAGCTTGTAGCCATTCATCTCGCGCCAGGCTTCGCCGAGCGTGTCGAGCATTCCGACTTCGATATTGCCCGCGATCGCGTCCTCGATGTTTCCGCCGCTGCGACTACCGGGTTGAGGTTGGGCCAGATCGGCTTCGGGAGTTGCGTAAATATCGCCCATTTCACACTCCTTGACTGGGAAAAACCTGGTTTATGTGCTCGTCCGCAGGCGTTTCGGAAAGGAAAATATTATTGCTGCACGAGTATAGCAGGATCTGCACACTCCGCGGTACGGGATAGCGGTCTCGCTGTTCCGCCAGCAAGAGGTTCAGTCGCCCCCTGCTTCGCCGAGAATCCAGTCACGGAACTCCTGCATCGGCGACTCGTGAGCAGCATCCTCGGGATAGACCAGGTAATAACCATAATCGTCGAGCCGAACCGGCTCGTAGCGATACAGCTTGCCCGCGGCGACCTCGTCGTCGACCAGCGCATCGTAAAGTCCAACGCCCTGGTCGTCGATCACCGCCTGCACGCGTACGTTCGGATCTGGAATCAGTAAATCGTTGGCACCGCCGCGCATCTCGAGACCAGCCGCATCGAACCAGTCCTGCCAAGCCGTGCTGCCTTCGGCGTCATGCAACAGCTTGAGATCCTGGATCGCAGCGGCGATGCCGTCGGCCTCGATGCGGCGACCGGCGGCGGCGCTCGCCGTCAGCATCGCGGGCGTTTGCAGGATCGGTTCGATCGCCATGCCGCGATCCTGCCAGTCACCCTTGCCCCAGCGGATCGCCATGTCGAGATCGCTGGAACGCAGGTCGCGCACGCCGATCAACGGCTGGATGCGCAAGCCAATACCCGGATGCAGGGTAATGAAGCGCATCAGCCGCGGCGACAGCCAGCGCGAGGCGAAATAGGTTGCCATACCGATCGTCAGGCTGTTCTGGTCGCGCCGGCGTAAATGGCCGATTTCCTGTTCCACCGAGTCGAAAGCCAGTTCAGCGACGCGCAACAGCTTGCGCCCGTTTGGCGTCAACTCGATTCCCGTGCGCGCGCGCCGAAACAGCGTGAAACCGAGTTCGGCCTCGAGGCGATCGACCTGGTGGCTGATCGCGCCCTTGGTCAGGCTGATCGCTTCCGCGGCCGCGGTAAAGCTGTCGTGGCGGGCCACCTGGCAAAAACTGCGAAGGTTGTCGTAATTTCGAAATCGCATCTCTTCATGTTCAATTAAATTAAACGTAATGACCAATAATATTCGATTGAACGGTAGATAAAAAGCTCTATAAAATGGCTTCTGGCTCAGATCCACCACTGATAAGCAATTTTTTAAGATTAATATTTTTAATCATTACCGAAGGAGAAGCCCGATGTCAGAACTTTCCCGTACCTCCGCGCTCGCGTCGCGCCACACCGCGCTGGGTTCCGACCTGGAAGACTGGAACGGCATGGGCACGGCCTGGAGCTATGACAGCGATCCGAACGACGAGCACGACGCGATCCGCGAAGTAGCCGGCCTGTTCGACATGTCGCCATTGAAAAAAGTCTTCGTGCGCGGACCCGACGCGGGACGCGTGGTCGACCACGTGATCACGCGTGACATGAGTGCGATCGGCGCGGGCCAATCGGCATACGGCGCGGTCCTCACCGAGCGCGGCACCGTCTGTGATGATGCGATCGTCGCCAACAACGGCGCCGACGAATGGATGCACTGTCACGGCTCCGGCGACAGTATGCAGCGCCTGCAGGAATCCGCCGAGGGCCTGAATGTCGATATCGAGCTCGACGACGATTTGCACGACATTTCGCTGCAGGGTCCCAGGGCGCTGCAGCTGCTCGACGCGCACACGCCGCTCGATCTCGGCGCGCTGCGCTATTTCGAGCATTGCGCGACCGAGCTGTTCGGTCACCCCTGCCGCATCTCGCGCACCGGTTACTCGGGCGAGCGCGGCTACGAGATTTTCGCCCCGGCGGCTGTGGTTGGCGACCTGTGGGACCAGATCCTCGGCCACGGTGAAGCCCTCGGCGTCATGCCCTGCTCCTTCGCGTCGCTGGACAAGGTGCGCATCGAGGCGGCACTACTGTTCTACGGCTACGACATGACCGACGAGCACACGCCGTGGGAAGTCGGGCTCGGCTTCACGGTCAGGCGCGACAAGGGTCCGTTCCGCGGTAAGGAAGCGGTGCTCGAAGCCGAGGGCAAGGAGCGTTTCGTGGCGGCCGGGATCGTTGTAGATCACGACGACGCGCTGGCCGGCGGCGAAATCCTGCGTGCCGAAGGCGTCGATGTCGGCGTGGTCAACAGCCCGTGCTGGTCGCAGCGCCTCGGCCAGTCGCTGGCGCTGGTCCACCTGCGCCCCGACCTAGCCGCGCCCGGTAACCGACTCGAAGTTTCCGGAGACGACTTTTCCGGCAGCGCGACGGTCGCGAGAACGCCGTTTTACGACCCTGACAAGTCGCGCACGCACGCCTGAGACGGTTGCATGGCTTCCGCGTCCACCCGCCGCCGCGCGCGCGCCGCGAAATCAGCGCTCGAGGCCGGCACG
Source organism: Gammaproteobacteria bacterium (assembly GCA_041564355.1). GTDB lineage: Bacteria > Pseudomonadota > Gammaproteobacteria. Next base: position 3,286 of record JBFGQE010000210.1, read on the forward strand.
GCAGCCCCGTTTTTACGGCGTCGCATCCCTTGCTACGAACTCCTCGACGAGGAAGCGCTGCTCGCACTGGAATCCCATGCCGACTGGCTGCTGGCCGAGATCGGCATCGAGATTCGCGAAGACCCGGTGGCGCTAGAGCTGTTCCGCGAGGCCGGTGTATCGGTCGACGGCGAGTTGTTGCGATTCGAACCTGGCCAGGCGCGCGCGCTCTGTGTCAGCGCGCCGCGCAACTTCACCATGCACGCGCGCAACCCGGCCAAGCATCTCGAGTTTGGCGGCGATAACCTGATATTCGGCCCGGCTTACGGCTCCCCCTTCGTCACCGACCTCGAACGCGGCCGGCGCTACGCAACGCTCGAGGATTTCCAGAACTTCGTCAAGCTGACCTACCTGTGCCCGTGGCTGCATCACCAGAGCGGCACGATTTGCGAGCCGACCGATATCGCGGTGAACAAGCGCCATCTCGACATGGTCTATGCCCACCTGCGATTCTCCGACCAGCCCTTCATGGGTTCGGTGACCGCGCCGGAGCGCGCCGAGGACTCGCTCGCGCTGGCGCGCATCGTGTTCGGTGACGAATTCATGCGCGAGCACCTCGTGATCCAGGGCAATATCAACGTCTACTCACCGCTGGTTTACGACAACACGATGACCGCCGCGCTGCGCAGCTACGCCGCGGCCAACCAGGGCAACGTGATTTCGCCCTTCATCCTGGGCGGCGCAATGAGCCCGGTCACCCAGGCCGCAGCAGTCGCACAGGCGCACGCCGAGCTGATGGTTGGCATCGCGCTGACCCAGCTGGTCCGCCCCGGCGCGCCCGTCGTTTACGGCAGTTTCCTGACCACCATGGACCTGCGTTCCGGCGCGCCGACCTTCGGCACGCCGGAATCGACGCTCGCGACCTTCGCCTTTGCCCAGCTTGCGCGCCGCATGGGCCTGCCGTTTCGCTGTGGTGGACACCTGACCTCGTCGAAGGTCGCCGACGCACAGGCGTTGCAGGAGTCGAACAATGCGATGTACCCGGCGATCATGGCCGGCGCCAACTTCATTTTCCAGGCCGCGGGCTGGCTCGAGGGTGGCCTGACCATCGGCTACGAAAAATTCGTCATCGACGCCGAGCAGTGCGGCGCGCTGGCGCGCCTGGTAAAGGGTCTCGACGTCGACGCCGAGCAGCTTGCCGCGGACGCTTACCGCGAGGCGGGGGTCGGCTCGAACTTTCTCGGTGTCGCGCACACGATGCGTCACTACCGCAGCGCTAACTTCGAAGCCGGCCTTAGCGATTCAAGATCATACGAACAGTGGATCGAGGCCGGCAGCCTCGACATGCAGCAACGCGCGCACGCGCGCTGGCGTGAGCTGCTGGCCGCCTACGCGCCCCCACCGATCGATACGGCGATCGACGAGGCCCTGCTCGATTACATCGCGCGGCGCAAAGCGTCGATGGACGACGCCTGGTACTAGCCGACGGACTGGCATCGGCAGCCGGATCGACCTAGACTGCGCTGCGTGAGTAACGATCGCTTTTACGCCGAGCTGGCACCTTTCGACGATTTCGCCGAAGTCGCTGATTTCAACCACTATCGGCTCGCGCCGGACGACTGGTACGTCATCATCGCCGACGTCAAAGGGTCGACCCGCGCGATCGACGAGGGCCGCTACAAGGACGTCAATATGATCGGCGCGGCCTGCATCAACGCGGTGCTAAACGTCACCCAAAAGGGCCGTATCCCGTTCGTCTTCGGC
>JBFGQE010000211.1:0-4966 GCA_041564355.1 Gammaproteobacteria bacterium
GGATGTCGCCGGCCTGCTTGATCCGTTCGATGATACGCGCGACCTTGGCCTGCGACACCGGCGTCAGCTCGGCTTCGTCGTAAAGGAAGTTGACGAGCTGAATCTTGTCGAGACTGACGGATTCGGCCTCCCTGACATTGATCCGCACGGTCGCCGTCGCCGTTGCCGACCCGCCCTGGTTATCGGTGACCGTGTACTTGAAGGTATCGACGCCGACGAATCCTTCTTGCGGCCGGTAGACCAGGTTGCTCTGCTCGTCGAAGGCGAGTCGGCCGGTCTCGGGCTGGCTCACGTCGACGATTTCCAACGGGTCGTCGTCGGCGTCGCGATCGTTGGCCAGCAGTTGTCGTGGCGTGACGACGAGGATGCCGGCGGTGTCGATCTGGAACTCATCGTCGCCGAGTACCGGCGCCGAATTTGGTCGCGGCGGCGGCGCGACGAGGCTCACCTCGACCGGCTCGAGACAGCCGAAGGGGTTAACCTCGACGCCGCGCAACGTGTTGTCGCAATGATCCATCGGATCGCGCTCGCGGTCGGCGTCTTCGTCGGTCGGCAGCGGCAACCGGTCGGTGCCATCGCTGACGAGTCGCGCGACCCGCAGGCGCCCGTCGTCGAGCTCGAAATCGACGCCGGTCGCCTGGAACAGTTGCCCGAGCCCTTCGTAAACGCGAAAACGCGCTGCGAGGGCATCGAAACGCGCCTCGGCGAACTGGTTCTTCGCGGTGTTGAGCTCGTTTTCGGCGTCGAGCAAATCGATCAGGTCGCGCTGGCCGATGAAAAACTCCTCTTTGTAGGACGCTACCGTCTGGCCGGCCTTGAGCACGTGGGTCTCGAGGAATCCGAGCTGGCGCGAAAGTGAGGTGTCCGCGATCCAGGCGAGGCGTAAGGTGTTGATGACCTGGCGGCGCACGCGCGCGGCAAACTCCTTTTGTTCGAACACGGCGCTGATGCTTTTTTGCTGTTCGGCCTCGTCGCGCCCGCCACGATACAGATTGTAGCTCAGGTTGAGCACGAGGCTGGTTTCGTCGGTGTTACCCGGCAAGCCGCCGATATCGTCGCCATGCTCGGTGGCGAGGCGCAGGTCGACCGTCGGATAACGCGTGCGCAGCGAACGCCGGTGGTCCGCCTGCGCAGCGAGCACGTTTTGCTCGGCGACCTGCATCGCGGGATGGTTCGCGAGTGCCTGGTCGATCAGCGCGTCGAGTTCTGCCTCGGGCAGAATCGGTAGCGTCGGCGCCGACATCGCGAAGGGATCGACGTAGCGGCCGAGCACCTGGTGCAAGCGCGTGGCCGCGTCCTCGAGATTGTTCTGCTGCGCGACCAGGCTGGCCTGGGCGCGCGCGAGGCGTCCTTCGGTTTGCTGCAGTTGCGAGCGCCGGCCGACGCCCGACAGGTTGCGCTCGCGAATTCGCGCGAGAATATCCTCGTGGGCGGCAACATTTTGCTCTGCGAGTTGGTACAGCCGCCGTTGTTTGAGAACGTCGAGATAGGCCTGGATCGCGCGCAGTGCGATATTATCGGCGGTATCGTAGATATCGAACAAGGCGGCCCGCGCGCGGGCATTGGTCTGCTCGACCTGGAATGTGGTGTCGTAGCCGTTGAACAGGTTTTGTGTTACCGCCAGTTCGAGAGTCGAACTCTCGTAGTCGACCGACGTGTTGCCGGTTGCCGGCGAGTCGGTATCGTAAGTCCCGGTCGATGCCTCGATATCGACGCGCGGCCGCCAGCCGCTCTCGGCGATACGCTGATCGCCGACCGCCTGGCGGTAGACGTGAATTTTTTCCTTGACCTCGGGGTGCGCGCTGATCGAATCGACCAGCATGTCGGTCATGTCGAGCGCTGCGGCGGGCAACAGGGAGCCGAGCCACAGGATCATTCCCGTGGTCCATTGCGCCAATATCGAGCCGCGACCGTTGCCTGCGATCATTCCTGTTCCAGTTTAATGGGATAGCTAGCCCTGCCGGCGATTGCCGTATCCTGCGCCGACAATCCTAGTTTTGGGAGGGCACTCGGAGAGAGAAACGCCTAACACTTTCCGCAGATTCCGCCCCCGCCGACAGGTTTTTAATAAATAAAATTAAGAATTAGTGTTAAGTTATTGATGATAATAACTTAGTTTGAAGGGTATTCAACCCAAAATAGCGCTGATTGCATTCCGGGAGGAGCGTTTTGTGATCTATTTAATCGCGCCGGAATGCGCAATCGATCAGCCGTAGAGAACGAAGGCGAGCACCGCCGATGCGGCGAGTCCGAGGGCAATTATGATCCAGTCGGAGGACGTGTAGGACTTGCGCGCTCGCGGGGCTTCCGTCTCCTGCGTGATGGCGGTGAAATTTTTCAGGTCGGATTCGTCGATCCGGCCATTATTTTGCAACTTCTTGAGCAGTTGCGAGCGGATTTCGATGTACTGCTCACGCGAGATCAGATCGTTCGCGTAGGTCTTGGCCAGTATTCGCAGTGGGGAGCCGTGCTGTTCCATCAGTCTGGATTCTGCGCGTTGATTTGCTGGTTGAGACTTTGCAGGCGCGTGTCTTCGGGGAATATCTTGAGCCCGGTGACGATGTAATTCGAGGCGTCCGCGTACTGTCTCCTTGCGATCAACCTTTCCGCTTCAGACAGGTAGAGGTCGGCGAGCTCCTTGTCTTTCAGCAGGTAGTGCTTGGGATCAACCCGCTTGATCAGCGGTATGACGGTGGTCAAATCCTCGCCGCTCGCGGTTTTGACCAGCTTTTTCTCGGCAAGATAGCGCTTGTAGAGTGAGGTCAGGCTCGTCATCAGTCGATCGCGTTGCTCCTTGAGCTGGTCCTCGATGGTCGACAGCGCGACCGAATCCGGATAATGCCGCTTGGCCTGGTCCAGCAGGCTCATCGCCTGAGGGTAGTCGTAGAGGCCTTCCTTGGGCTGGAAGACCGAGCGAATACGATCGCGGTAAAAAGTGATGATTTCACGCCGTAGCCCGACCGAAATTATTTTCTGCTGCTCGGGATCGAGCTGGTCTAGGCCCCAGATAGTCTCGATCATCAGCGCCTTGTCGCCGTTCTTGATTTTCTGGATCTTGTCGTGCAATGCCTGTTCGGCCTGGAAGGCCATGAACGGTTTGTAGCCGACGCCGGCGCCGATGATCAGCAGAAACAGGAAGCCGAGCAGAATCGACTTGGTATGCGATTTCTTTTCGCGCATGCCGTCGGCAAATTTGGCGACGCTGTCGATACGATCCTCGCGCACGACCGACAAGGCCTTCATCAGAGTTTTTTGCTGACGCCGGTTAAGCCCCTTGATCGGCTTGGGCTTGATCCCGAGCTCCTTGATCTTCGGCGACGCGACCTTGTTGTAGGGGTGCTTGCCGCCGGCGAGCAACTGGTAGGCAACGCAGGCGAGGCCGTAGATATCGTCGCGCGGATCGGGATTCATGCCGGCGAACATTTCCGGGGTTGCATAGGCGGGGGTCACGGCGCTGAGCTTGGCCGGGTCGAACATCGTCGCTTCACGCTCTTCGTCGGGCGCCGTACTCGCGCGGGCGATGCCGAAATCGAGCAGCTTGACGTGACCGTCGTTTAGCAGGAAACAATTGCCGGGCTTGAAATCGGAATGGATCAGCTGTTTTTCGTGCGCGTAGGCGAGGCCGCTGCACAACTCGTCGATGATATGCAGGGCGTGATCCATCTTCAGCGGCTTTTTCGCGATTTCCTTGATCAACTGATTGAGCGGCTTGCCCTGCAAAAACTCCATGGTCATGAAGACGGTGTTGCCGTCGCGATCGAAGTCGTAGACGGTCGCGACATTCGGATGGGCGAGGCGCTGCGCCTTGCTGGCCTCGCGTTGCAGCGCGATAAATGAGCCCGAGTACTTCTTGAAAGCATCGGTCAACACCTTGATCGCGACGTAGGGATCCTTGTCCTGGGCTTCGACCTTGAGCAGGTCTTTGGCCTTGAACACGACGCCCATGCCGCCCTGACCGAGCTTTTCGAGGAGGACGAAACGATCCTTCAGCGTGACGCCGGGGCCGAGATTCTCGTAGCGGCTCGATTTATGGGGTTTATCGACAATCTTGGGGTCGATCGGCGAGGCGTCTGTGGGGTCGCCCGTCGGTTCCGAATGCTCGATGCTGTCGGCATCGCCCTTGCCGACGCTGACGATGACCGTCTTGTCGTTACCGTCCTCGTCGTCGTCTTCGTCGAGATCGGTCAGATGCATGGTCCGGTCGTCGCCGAAATAGGAAATGTCGGGCTCCGGGCTGGATTTTAGCGTGGCCTGAATGTTGACCTTGGAAATGACCTGCGAGATCTGGGTGAATCCGTCGGAATCGATCTTGTCGCTGGTGTAAAGGGATTGCAGGTAACTCTGCGCCTGCACGTGCCCCTGCGGCACGGCGTCGAAGATACTCGCGAGACCCTGCTCCAGATCCTTGATATTGAGCGCGCCTGCCAGGTAGTCGTTGATCAGTGATTCACAGACCTGGGACATCGTTTACCTTCTGGCAGGATTTCAGCGCAATGATGGAAGTGTTATCGGATCCACCGGCATCGAGCGCCGATGCCAGCAAGGCCTTCGACAGCTCGGTCATGTTTTCCGGATGAGCTTCAATAATAGGCGTTATTTTCTCTTCTTCCAGGTCCTTGTAGAGACCGTCGGAGCAAATAACGTAGATGTCGCCATCCTTGAGCTCGTAGTATTCGAGATCCATGCACAGGCGATCGTCGATACCGACTGCCTTGAGCACGACGTTGGCGGCCGGGTGCTCTTCGGCATCGCGCGCTTCGATCTTTCCCATTCTGACCAGTTCCTCTACGTAACTATGGTCTTCGGTCAAGCGTTCCAGCTTGCTCTCCCTGTATCGATAAAGGCGGCTGTCTCCCGCCCACAGCACGAACATCAGGTGGTGCCAGACGTACACGCAGACGATGGTGCTGCCGATCGTCGCGTTGCGGCCCAGTTTAAACGATTTTTTTCGAATTATAGAGTTCGA
>JBFGQE010000212.1:0-4900 GCA_041564355.1 Gammaproteobacteria bacterium
ATTCGCGGTAGGAGTCGATCGCATATTCCAGCGCCCCGGCAAACGCCTTGTCGACGCGCTTCTCGATATGACAGGATATGACCTCGAGACAGCTGGACTTGCGATGCGCCTTACAGTCGATTCTCCCTACCAGGCCGTCCCGGTAGAGTAACGGCAGGCAAAAATAACCGTACTTCCGATTCGCCCTCGGCACGTAACATTCGATCTGGTAATCGAAACCGAACAGTTCACGAGTTCGTTCGCGCTGGATCACCAGGTTATCGAACGGCGACAGGATTCGCACCCGCGCGTGGCTGCGCGGTGCGCGGGATTCGAGTCGCCGCGGTTCGATATAAATCGGACTGCCGCCGGGATTCAAGCGCACCAGTTCATGTCGCGCGATTCGCGCCTCGACCTGTTCCTTGATCGCGTTGCGCAGTTTCTGGCCCTTGCGCAGGTAAGCGATCGATTTGAGGCTGGCAAAGCCGTGCGCGCGCAAGGTCGTGTCGACCAGGTAGGCGGCGTACTCGTCTGGCGACGGCGGCCGGGTATCGACCCAGTCGGGTAACACTCTTTGCGGCAGGTCGTAGACTTTTTGAAATCCCTCGCGCGCGCTGATCATGAGCTCGCCCTGCATGAACAGCTGGTCCAGCGCCTGCTTGGCCGGTTTCCATTCCCACCAGCCGCGAGCGTCATGATCGGCATCGACAAAATCGCGTGCGCGTAGCGGGCCCTCTTCCTCGATGCGTCGCAGGACGTGTTGCTGCAGCTTCGGGTCGCTGTCCGGAAACCAGCTGCGATCACCGTGCATTTTCGCCATGCGCGGCAGCGCGAAACGGTAGTCGCGCATCGGCAACCACGCGGCGGCGTGAAACCAGTATTCGAAAACCTTGCGTTCGCGCACCAGTTGCTGGAGAAAGCGTGGTCGGTAGTTTTCCACCCGCGACCAGAGTACGTGATGATGTGCGCGCTCGACGACCGATATCGTATCGATCTGGACATAGCCGAGATGTTCGATCACGCGCAGCGCGGCCGCCTTGCCCCGGCCAAAATGATTACGCCGCAGCAGGCCCTGCTGGTTCAGCGTGATGCGGCGAAGTTTGGCCTTGATCGACAAGAGACGAGTGAAAGCCGGGGGTCGGCCCGCGAGCGCCCCGCCATCGGGAAACCGTCAGCGCAAAGACTCGGGAACCGGCCCGGGGAGGCCGGAGTCCGCGGCAACCGGGGGACGCCCTCGAGACCGGCCCCGGGCTATTTTTTCTTCTTCTTTGGCTTCGCCAGTTTTTTAATCTTGGCAACCTGCTGGCGCTCCCAGCGCTGCCCCGCGGCGAGCATCGCCTTGGCCCTTTTCTCGCCAAGCTGGAGCAATTCCTTCTCGCGTTTAAGCGCGGCTTTCAGGTTTTCGTTGAGTAAATCCATTTCAGCCTTGGCTGCCTTGTTGGCCAGTTTGAGTTCTTCCTTCGCTGCGAGTTGTGCGCGTTTCAGGGCTCCCCGAGTGGCCTTGAGGTCCTCGCGCAAGCGTTTCACCAGTTCCCTGCGTGAGTTGGACGCAATTTTCTTTTGCGTAACGGCTTTCCTGACCTGCTTCGCTGCTTTTTTCTTTACCGTCGAGCGCCTGCTCGCGGCTTTCTTTTTCACCGCGGTCTTCTTCGGCGCGGCCCTTTTCCTGGTTGTGGATTTCGTTGTCGCGGTTTTCTTTTTCACCGCGGTCTTCTTTTTAACGGCCTTTTTTTTCGGGGCCGATTTTTTCACCTCTGCCATCGGAAAACTCCTTTAGACTGGTTAGCCGCGCCAGCATACCGAATTTCCCGCCGCGGTGTAAGCTCAAATCGGCATGCGATTCACGCGCCGAGGAGTCATGCCGTGCGGGTGGTGAACGGGTATCAACCCGCGCGAGCCATCGAGTTCATGCGTAACCCGGCAAGCGCCTGTGCATTCATGCGCCGTGGCGCGCGAGACCCGCAACGACCTCGGCCGCCGGCTGGCGGACCAATACCGCCGGATCGACTCTGAGTTTGGTGTCGCGGTTGCCGCCGCCGAGCAACAGATATTCGCGATCCATTACCGCGCTATCGATCCAGATCGGCAGGTCGTCGGGCAGCGCCAGCGGCGTGACCCCGCCGATTTCCATGCCGGTAATACGCCGGGTCTCTTCGGCCGAGGCAAACGACAATTTGCGCGCGCCGAGCTTTTTGCGTACGACCCGGTTTGCATCGAGGCGATCGGTCGCAAGCAGGACGCAAAGTGCAAACTTTTCCTCGCCGGTTTTCGCCTTGACCAGGATCGCGTTGGCCGAGTTGGACAAGGAAGCGCCGTAATGCGCGCAAAAAGCCGCCGTGTCGGCATACCGAGGGTCGCAGGGGATAACCTCGAACCGGGTCGCGCTTTGTTCGAGGAACCGCCGTATCTGGGGCAGCGTATCGGGCATAGTTTGACGGCCGTCACGGCAAAATGTTTGCTCGGCGACTATTTAACATTAAACTTGTCGCCAGTACATGCGGTTGTCGGATCTGCTTGCGGACTTGATTAAATCCGCCGGGGATATATATAAACGTCATGAACATTACCAATACCCAATTCACGATAGGGCAGGTGGTTCGCCATCGGATCTACGAGTTTCGTGGCGTAATCGTTGATGTCGACCCGGAGTTCAATAACACCGAAGAGTGGTGGCAGGCGATTCCGGAAGAGGTCCGTCCCCGCAAGGACCAGCCTTTTTATCATTTGCTCGCGGAAAACGATTCGACCGCCTACCACGCCTATGTGTCCGAGCAAAACCTGCTGCTCGACGAGTCGGGCGTGCCGGTCGACCATCCCGAGGTAGCCGAGTTTTTCGGCGAGTTTCTCGGCGACAGCTACGCCATTCCGCACAGTTTTCGTAACTGATTTGAATCCCGGCCCTCGGCCGATCCCCTGTTATTTGTTTTGCCTGGCGATATAATCTCGCCACGACATGCAATCGGGGATAACAGGAAATGCAATTAAGCCAGTACAAGCTGTTGACCTTCGACACCTACGGTACCCTGATTGACTGGGAAAGCGGTATTTACAATGCACTGCAGCCCCTGCTCGACAAGCTGCCGCTGAAGCTGAATCGTGACGAAGTGCTCGAGTTGTTCGCCGAGTACGAATCCGCCCGGCAAAGTGAATCGCCGACCAGACTGTACCGCGATCTACTCAGCGACGTGGCTCGATCCATTGCCCAGAAGTGGCAGATCAAGATCAGCGACGATGAAGCGGAAGCCTTCGGCCGCTCGGTGAAAGACTGGCCGGCATTCGATGACTCGGCGGTGAGCCTGCAATACCTGCGCGAGCATTACCTGCTGGCGACATTGACCAACTGCGATCGCATCAGCTACATGGGAAGCAATTCCCGGCTCGAGATCGAGTGGGACGCGATCTACACCGCGCAGGACGTCGGCTGTTACAAGCCCAGCCTGCGCAACTTCGAATACCTGTTCGAGCACGCGCGCCGGGACCTCGGTGTGTTACCCGGCGAAATCCTGCATGTCGCGCAGTCGCTGACGCACGACATGATCCCGGCGACGAAAATGGGCATGACCAAGATCTGGATCAATCGTCGCCACGGCGCGGAGGGCCATGGCGCGACCTCGCCGCCGCAGGATGAATACACGATCGAGCGTGAATTCAACAGCATGGCTGACTTCGTCGAGGCGCACCGAAAGGAAGCGGAATGAACCGGCGGCAGCCGTGATGACAGGGCTTAGCGAAACTGCGCCATATCTGTCGAAGCCCTATAGGATGCAATCTATGTCAGGCCCGTTATTGACCAGAGCCCGCTTACGCAGAAACGATTCGAAGCGCGCAACGCGAATTGCGTCCCTGGTCTGCTTCGCGCTCGCACTGCTTTGCGCCGGCCCCGGCGCGTCCCGGGAGTTACAGGGCCAGGAGTTGCTCGAGGCGTTGCGTGACGGCGGTTATAATCTGTATTTCCGTCACGTGGCGACCGACTGGTCACTCAGCGACCAGGTGGGCCAGGCCGACGACTGGCTGAGTTGCGATCCGGCACGCATGCGTCAGCTGTCGCAGGCGGGGCGTGCCGATGCGCGCCGGATCGGGAATGCGATGCGCGCGCTCCGTATTCCCGTCAGCGAGGTTCTCGCCAGCCCTTACTGCCGCACGATGGAAACCGCGCGCCTGATGCAGCTGGGCCCCGTGCGGCCATCGACCGATGTCATGAACCTGCGTTCGGCGGCGTATTTCGGCGGCCGCGCCGCGATCGTTGCCACCGCGCAACGCCTGCTGGCAACTCCGCCCCCGGGGAATGCCAACCGCGTGATCGTCGCGCACGGCAACGTAGCGCGCGAGGCGACGCCGGTTTATCCGCAAGAGGGTGAGGGTCTCGTGTTCCGACCCGAAAGCGACGGTAGCTTCACCCTGGTCGGACGTCTCACGCCGGCCGCCTGGAGCGAGCTGGCCACGCGTCATGCGGACTAATCCGTCGTCAACGAGTTTGGAGCAGGCATTTGCAAACGACGCTGGTCTCGACTCGTCGGGCCGGCGCTTTTCCGGAGCCTGCCCCAGGTGATCTCGCCGTACATGATGTCGCTCCGACAACGCCTGGCCTCGATGCGTGACAATTCGATCCCGCGCTTTGTTCGCGTCGTGCTGGCGCTTGTCGTGATCATGCTGGTTGCCATCTGGGTAATCATCGCGACGCGGCCGGAGCCGTTGCCGAACATGACAATCTACGATAATGTCGGCGAGCGCAAAGCGGCTTTTTTCGATTACCTGGGTCCGATCGTCGAAGAGCAAAATCGTGAAATTCTCGACGACCGCGAGTGGCTACTCGAAATCGCCGACGCGATCGCTTCCGGGGCGGAGTTAGGTCTGATCCAGCGGCGCAAGTTAAGGTCGCTGGCAGAACATTACCGGGTCGACTGGGACGAGTCCAACCTGC
>JBFGQE010000213.1:0-4890 GCA_041564355.1 Gammaproteobacteria bacterium
CCCCGCAATGGGTCAGAATCAACGCGTTTGCATCGGGGCACTGTTTGGGCAGCTTCATTTCGAGCAGGCCGCGCGATACATGGATCGAAGCATCAAGCTTGGATTCGGCCGCGCTGTCGGCCTCGCGCACATCGACGATGACGGCGTCGGGATTCTCCGCGAGGATTTGTTTTGCCGTCGCAACGTCGACGCATTCGATATGTTGCTGGGCCTCCTTGATCAGATCTCCGGCAGACTTGAGCATCCTCTTTACCTGGTTTCGAACGATTACAGATTGCGCTAGTGTAACCGCAAACGGATGCTGAATCACGAATACATCGACGGCCTCGTCTGCACCGTTCGAGCGAACGTCGCGGGCGTATTATTTCGCCGGGCTGTCGGTTATCGGGGCGCTCGCCGAGACGGTTATTCCTGATCTGCGCCGAAGGTTTCCGCCATCGCCGCGCGCCGCGGTTCGATTCGGGCGGGCTCCCAGTGGTGCGAGGCCCAGCGCAATATCTCCGCGGGCGACCCGTCGCCGAGTTCCTGCGGCGGGTTTTGACCGAGATGACGCAACGCGTCGACGAGCAAACTGTTGGCCTGGAACGGATCGAGCGCGCTCGCGCCGGTCTGCTTGCTGAGCTTGACCCCGTCGGCGTTGTTCACCAGCGGGACGTGCAGGTAGGTCGGTGCGGGCAAGTCGAGTCGGCGCTGCAGGTAGAGATGCAGGCAGGTGTTTTCCAGCAGGTCGGCGCCGCGCACTATCTCGGTGACGCCCTGCAGCGCGTCGTCGACCACGACCGCGAGATGGTAGGCATAAATGCCGTCCACGCGACGCAGCACGAAATCACCGACTTCGCGCGATAAATCCAGCGCGAATTCGCCGTAGACCAGGTCCTCGAAACCCACGCGTCCAGCCGCGGCGACGTTGAGCCGAATCGAATGGCCGGCCGCGGCGAGTTCCTTGTCACGACACAGGCCGGGATAAATTTGCCCCAGGGGACCGCTCGCTACGCCGTGTTCACGCAGGCTGCGTCGACTGCATTCGCAGGCGAAGGCGTCACCGCTTCGCAACAGGCGCGCAAGGTTGTTGCGGTAGTGCTCGAATTGACCGCTCTGGTACAGCACGGGGCCGTCCCAGTCGAAACCGAAGGTTTCCAGGTCGCGCAGAATTCGGTCGCTCGCGCCGGGCACGACCCGCGGCGTGTCGACGTCTTCGATGCGTAATAACCATGGCTGGTCTTGCGACCGCGCCTGGCAGTAGCTCGCCAGCGCGGCGACCAGCGATCCGAAATGCAGGGGCCCGGACGGGGTTGGCGCGAAGCGACCGGCCAAGGATCAGGCCAGCAAGCGCTCGAGCACACCCTGGTAAATATCGGACAGGGTGTCCAGTTCCTGCGTGTTCACGTGCTCGTTGAGCTTGTGAATCGAATCGTTGACCGGACCCAGTTCGACCACTTGCGCACCGGTTGGCGCGATAAAGCGACCGTCCGAGGTGCCGCCGGTTGTCGCCAGCAGGGTATCCCGGCCGGTGTGTTGCTTGATCGCGGACTGGATCGCCTCGATGAGTTCCCCCTCGGCGGTCAGAAACGGGTATCCCGAGATGGACCAGTCGATGTCGTAGTCGAGCTCGTGCTTGTCGAGAATGGCCCCGGTCGTGGTCATGATCCGTTGCGGATCGATCTCGGTCGAATAGCGCAGGTTGAAAATGACCTCGGCGTGCCCCGGAACCACGTTGTGCGCGCCGGTGCCGGAATTGATGTTCGAAATTTGCAGGCTGGTGGGCGGAAAAAACTCGTTTCCCTGGTCCCATTCGTGGCGTGCGAGATCGTGCAGGGCAGGCATGGCCCGGTGGATCGGATTGACGACCTTGTGCGGGTAAGCGACATGTCCCTGCAGTCCGTGAATGACCAGCTTCGCCCCGATCGATCCGCGGCGGCCGTTTTTCACCGTGTCACCGACGTGATCCTGACTCGACGGTTCCCCGATCAGCGCCCAGTCGATTTTTTCGCCGCGCGCTTCGAGCGCTTCGACGACCTTGACCGTGCCGTTTACCGCGACGCCTTCTTCGTCGCTGGTAATCAACAGCGCTATCGAGCCTCGGTGATCGGCATGTTCGCGCAGGAAGCGTTCACATGCGGTGATCATCGCGGCGATACTCGACTTCATGTCCGCGGCACCGCGCCCGTATAGCATGCCGTCGCGGATTTCGGGTTTGAACGGATCGCTATGCCATTTTTCCAGCGGCCCGGTGGGCACGACGTCGGTATGTCCGGCAAAGGCCAACAGCGGCTTGTCGCTGCCGCGCCGCGCCCACAAGTTGGTGACGTCGCCGAAAATCATGGTTTCACAATCGAATCCCATCGCCTCGAGGCGCTCGATCAGGATCGCCTGGCAGCCCGCGTCTTCGGGCGTTATCGATGGTTTTGAAATCAGGTCCATCGCGAGTTCGAGGGTAGCGCTGGTCATGATCGGATAAAAATCTCTGCGTATCGAGCCTCGTCGAAGCCGAGGATAAAGTGATTACCATGACGCAACACCGGGCGCTTGATGATCGCCGGGTGGTCGAGCATGATTCTGACCGACTTTTCCCGCCCGAGATCTTCACGGTCCGCCTCGGGTAGCCTGCGCCAGGTCGTGCCACGCCGATTCAACAGGGCTTCCCAGCCGAGCTCGTCGATCATCGACTCGAGCAGAACCCGCGACACTCCCTGCTTGCGATAATCGTGAAAATTATATTCCACGTCGTGCGCGGCGAGCCAATTGCGGGCCTTGCGAATCGTGTCGCAGTTGGCGATTCCGTAAAGCGTTGGCCTGTCCATCTGCCCGCGTCAGACCTTGCGCAGCAATTCGTTGATGCCAACCTTCGCCCGGGTTTTTTCGTCCACGCGCTTGACGATTACCGCGCAGTAAAGGCTGTAACGGCCATCCGGGGAGGGCAGGTTGCCCGAGACCACGACCGAACCCTCGGGGATGCGACCGTAGCTGATTTCACCCGTCTCGCGGTTGTATATCTTGGTGCTCTGGCCGATGTAAACGCCCATCGAAATGACCGAGTTGCGCTCGACGATCACGCCCTCGACGACTTCCGAGCGCGCGCCGATAAAGCAATTATCCTCGATAATGGTCGGCGCCGCCTGCAGTGGTTCGAGCACGCCGCCGATGCCGACGCCACCCGACAGGTGGACGTTTTTACCGATTTGCGCGCAGGAGCCGACCGTGGCCCAGGTGTCCACCATTGTGCCGCTATCGACGTAGGCGCCGATGTTGACATAGCTCGGCATCATCACCACGCCCGGCGCGACGTAGGCGCCCTTGCGTGCCACCGCGGGCGGCACGACGCGCACGCCACTGGCGGCGTGATCGGCCGCGCTCATGCCGTCGAACTTGCTGTCGACCTTGTCGTAATACTGCGTGAACCCGCCAGGCATGACCTGGTTTTCCCGGATTCGAAACGAAAGCAGCACTGCCTTCTTCAGCCATTCGTTTACCTGCCAGCCGCCCCCGGCGGGTTGGGCCACTCGCAACTGTCCGGAATCGAGCAGATCGATCGCGTCCAGCACCGCCTGCCTGACCTCGGCGGATACGTTCTCCGGTGTTATCTCGCTGCGATTTTCAAACGCCTGTTCGATAACGGGCTGAAGTTCTGACATCGGTTTCTCCTACAGGGTCGATAACAGATTATTGATTCGGTGAGCCGCGTCGATGCATTCATCCAGCGGCGCAACCAGCGCCATGCGCACCCGGTTTGCGCCCGGGTTGCCCGCCTTGCCGTCACGTGCAAGATAGCTGCCGGGCAGTACGGTCACATTTTGCTCGAGGTACAGTCGGCGCGCAAACTCGGTATCGGAGAGCGGCGTTTCGGCCCAGAGGTAGAATCCTGCCTCCGGTTGCCGGGGCGCGAGTGTAGCAGAAAACAGTTCCAGGACCCGGGCAAACTTTTCCCGGTACAGGTCTCGGTTTTCGCGCACGTGGGACTCTTCTCGCCAGGCCGCGGCGCTCGCCGATTGGGTCGCCGGCGGCAGCGCGCAGCCATGATAGGTCCGATATAACAGGAAACGCTCGAGAATGCCCGCGTCCCCGGCGACGAATCCGGAGCGCAGGCCGGGCAGGTTGGAGCGCTTGGAAAGGCTGTGGAAGGCGAGACAGCGAGTGAAGTCGTGGTTGCCGATTTGCGCCGCGACCTCGAGCAGCCCCGGCGGCGGGTTCCCCTCGTCGAAGTATATTTCACTGTAGCACTCGTCACTGGCGATAATGAAATCGTAGCGCTCGGCGAGCTCGATCAGCCGGCCCAGATAGTCGCGCGGCATTATCGCGCCTGTCGGGTTGCCCGGACTGCAGATGTAGAGCAGCTGGCAGTCAGTCCAGTCGGCCTCGCTGACTTCGTCGAGATCGGGCAGGAAGCCGTTGGCGGCGACACAGTCCAGGTAGACCGGCTTCGCACCGGCAAGAATAGCGGCACCTTCGTAGATCTGGTAGAACGGATTGGGCATCAGCACACGAGCATTGCCGGCACTGCGATCGACAACGCATTGTGCGATCGCGAACAGGGCCTCGCGAGTACCGCTGACGGGCAGTACCTGAGCCTCCGGGTCGATACTTCCCGGCGCCAAGCCAAAGCGTCGCTGCAGCCAGTCGGCGATGGCCTCGCGCAGCGCCTGGCGTCCGCGCGTGGCCGGGTAATGTGCCAGCTGGTGCAGGTGCGCAATCAGGTTTTCAACCACGAAATGCGGTGGCCTGTGTTGCGGTTCGCCAACCGACAGGGCGATCGGATCCAGACCCGCGGGCGGCCGCAACCCCTGTTTCAGGCGCGCCAGTTTTTCGAAGGGGTATTGCTGTAAATGGGATAAATCGGGATTCATCGGCAGTCGACTGGAAATCAGCCGACACGATACTGAATTCGATGCAGCG
>JBFGQE010000214.1:0-4858 GCA_041564355.1 Gammaproteobacteria bacterium
ACCGAATCCCGCCGAGGTTAGAACCGTCCACCGGATTCCTTGCAGAGAGCTGTTGCGTAACGATGCACCGATGCTCGAAGCCATCCCGGAGAGCGAGCACCCGGTGCTGCGCATGCCGCTCGGCGATGCGTGGTTCGCCGCACCGAGCGCCGCGATTGCCTACCAGTTTCGCGAAGTGGCTTTGCTCGGCCGGAATACGCGCGTCGCGCATTTCGAACAGCCTTATTTTGCCTGGAAATAGCGTTTCAAAATTGAACTGATCGCCGAACGCCCGCTGCCGCGATGATAGCCCCCTCGCGGTGGGCGCCTGATGTGCCGGAGCAAATCGGGTTTGGCCCGGATCCCGCCGCATCGGCCCAACCGGTCTCTCTACGCAATGCCGGCTCGGGGCTCGTCGGTGACACGGGTTTGAGGTTTGCGTCGGAGGCGGGATCAAATAGAATTCGCGGATGGAGCTTGCATCACTGATTCGAAGGCACGCAGATGAATTTGCGCCGATGTTCGATCCGCCGCTGACCGCGGACAACACGATCTACATGGAATTGTCGGGCTCGAGCCGGGACCTGGAAGATCTCGATGATGCATCGCTCGATGCGGCGATTTTTTCCAGAATTTCGCGCGCCGGGGCGATTGCCGGGGTAGGCGGCTACCTCGAAAACCGCTCGGTTTACGCCGCGACCGAACTGTTTCAGGGCGACACGGAGCGTTGTATTCATATCGGTGTCGACGTGTTCATGCCTGCCGGCACGCCGGTCCACGCGCCGCTCGAGGGCGTCGTGCACAGCTTCGCCAATCGTCGGGTGAGAGGCGATTACGGGCCGGTGATAATCCTTGCGCACGAACTCGACGGCGCTGTATTTCACAGTCTTTACGGGCACCTGGACGAGGCGTCGCTGAACGGATTGAGTGAGGGCGCCGCGGTTGCAAGCGGGGCGCAGGTGGCGAGGATCGGGCCGCGACCGGTTAACGGCGACTGGACGCCTCACCTGCATTTTCAGCTAATCTGCGACATGCAGGGCATTCGCGGAGACTATCCCGGCGTGGTACGCGCCGACGAAGTTTCTTTCTACCGGGCCAATTGCCCGGATCCGACGCCCCTGCTGGTCAGCTGAACCGGCCGAGCAGCCATTCCACCGCCTGCAGCCAGAACGCGGCGACGATTAGCATGCCCAGCGCGTAGGGCCAGTTCCAGAAGGCGAGTTTCCAGCCCGGGATGCCGTAGCGGCCCTGGAACACGAGGTTGGTGCCGGAGAGCGGGTTGGAGCAGGTGCCGAGATGCCACGAAAACAGGAAGGTCGCGGCGAGCAGGTTCGGATCCGGATCGAGCGTCAGGATCAGCGGCGAGAAGCTCGAAATCATCACGATCGGGTGAATACCGCAAAAGGCGCACAGCAGGATGATTGCGAGCACCTGGGTCGCGGTCAGGGCGTCGAAGCGATCGAAGGGATTGTCGAATACGCCGTGCAGGATCAATGCCGAAATGCCCGCGGCGAGCACGCCGGCGGCGAGAAACAGGCACAGTTCGTTGACGATGCGCGGCAGTCCTTCGACGACGTAGTCTCGCAGGCGCGTGACGGCCCCGGCGAGGCCGTTGCGTTGCCACAACACCGCGGCGGTCACCAGCAGTGCGCACAGCGCGATCAGCACCAGGATCGGCGTTTCGGCGAGGATTTGCGAACCGGCGGCGACCGCCAGGATCAGGATGGTTGGAACACGCAGCGCGCTGACGTGGGTCGGATAACCGACGAAGTTTTCGATCTCGTCCGGGTAGCGCAGTCGCGCCTCGACCAGTACCGCGACGAATCCGGCCAGCATGAACGGCAGGCCGGCGGCGATCACGGCGAGCAGGCTCGCCTCGCTGACATAGGTCAGCACCACCGCCATCGCGCCGAAAAACGGCGACCAACTCGACACGCCGCAAAAAACTCGGGTAAAGCTTTGCGCGGTAAATCGCTGTAGCGGCTTTTGCCGATGAATCCGATCCGAGATCAGGATCGGCGCCGAAATGTTGATCACCGAGCTCGACAGGTTCAGTCCGACCAGGGTCTGCAGGAATGCCCGCCTGCCGACCGGTAAGGCCTCCTGTTGCAGCAGTTCCGGGATGACGACCAGGCGCAAAAAACCGACCGCGGCGATCATCGTCAGCAGGCCGGTGTTGGTGCTGATGACGAAGCCGAAGTCGACCGGAACCGCATGCTGCCGGGAGTAAACGATCAGGCTGGTACCGATCAGGAGGATCACGCCGACCTGTATTTTGAGCACGCGCGAGGTATCGACGAACAGCAGCAGGGCAGCAGCCCAGGCGGCGAGGCCGGCTATCCACAGCGGGTGCCAGGCGACCGGCAGCCAGCCGAGACCACTCAGGATCGTCAGCGTGATCATCAACAGGATCAGCGAGCCGGACACTCGCTGTCGCAGCGGGGCGGGTGCGTCGTCTATGGAATTATCCCGGCAAGAAATACCAGGACCCGATCTTACCCGAATTTTGTCCATCGTCGACCCGTGTTACATGCGAATATGGGCGTCTTGCACTGAATCGGAGGTGAGCATGCACAAGAGCAGACTGGGCGCGGTGATCATCGATTGCCAGACCGAAGATCTCGAGCGTGAGGCGCAATTCTGGAGCCTGGCGCTCGGCGGCGTCGCGGTGGCGCATGATCCCGAGGGTCGTTATATCGATTTGCGCGGCGACCCGGCCGAACCGCAGATGATCCTGCAAAAAGTCGAACATCAGAGCCGAATCCATCTCGATATCGAAACCGACGATCGTGACGCGGAGGTAAAACGCCTCGAAAGTATCGGGGCGACCGTGGTCGAGACAATCGCGCGCTGGACCGTGATGCAAGCGCCGAGCGGTCATCGCTTCTGCATTATCGGCGTGCGCCAGGCGGGGTTCGACAAAATGGCAAATTCCTGGCAGTAGCGCGCCAGAGGTATCGAATCGGGATTGCCCCCGGGTTTTTTGTTCTGACTCGAAGTGATCGTGCTTTGGCTATGCCGTGATGCAATTCGGGATTCTGGTCCGGGCACCAACGGTTCTCCCGGACGTCGGTCAGGAGCCGCTCGACCCGATCGGCTGGGTGTCATCTTCGCCCGGCACGAAGTCGCCGTCGCCCGGCGGTTCGATCACTTCGTCGTCGGCGCCGCGATGCATTTCGATCTGGTGGTTGATCCCTTCTTCCTGTAACAGTTTTTGCATCGCGTTGATAAAGCTTGCCGACTGCCGGTACGAGGTGTCGCGAAAGCGGATGATGACCGCGAGCTCGCTGGGATCGAGGCTCAGGTGAAATTGTCCGGACGGGCGAAGAATCCTGCGAATTTCGTTCCAGTCCGAGATTCGGTCGGCCGGTTCCTTGGACAGCGCACTGTCGATGAAGTAAGCGAGTTCTTCGTCAATTTCCGGGCAGGCGTTGCGAATATCAGGCGGCTTTTGCTCGACCTGCATGTGCAGCAGCTTGGCCAGGGTCGACGCACTGAAAGGTAACGACGTGGTCAGCATGTGGAAGGCCATCACGCCGAGCGCGTAAATGTCGGCGCGACCATCGAGTAGATCTCCATTGATTATTTCCGGCGCGATATAGGACGGGGTTCCCTCGATGTTGACTTCTTTATCCTGGGGCGGGCAGGCAATGCCGAAGTCGGTTAGCTTGATGTTGCCGTACGGATCGATGACGATATTCGACGGCTTGATATCTCGGTGCACGATGCCTTTCTCGCCGTGGCCGTGGGCGTACTGCAGCGCACTCGCAACCTGGGACAGGATTTCACGCGTCTCGTCGATGCTGAAGGCGCCCTTTTCTTTCAGCGTCTCGGACAGGTCGAGGCCGTGCAGCTTTTCCATGACGATGAAGCGCGTCGACAGGTCGTCGATAACCTCGAACACGTTGACGATATTCGGATGGTTCAGGCTTGCGATCACCTTGGCTTCACGCTCGAAGCGGTCGCGAAATTTGTCGTCGTAGGCGAGCTTGTACTTGAGCATCTTGACCGCGACCTCGCGTTCGAGTTCCGGGTCCCAGGCGTTGAACACGGTTGCCATGTTGCCCTCGCCGAGTCGGCCCCGCAGTTCGTATTTGCCGACCTTATTGATGCCGCCGTTTTGGGCCATGCGGCTGGTCATCAGGTTGGACATCACGTTGGCAAATTCCGGGTGTCTTTCGATCATCCGCTTGAAATGCTCTGCGTCGAGGTAAAACGCAACCGTATCGGATAGCGCAATGATATCGGCGGAATAAGTCGAGTTGATCAGCAGGGAAATTTCGCCGATCACTTCACCCTTCTTGAGTATGACGCGGCTCTTGATTTCGCCGTTGACGTCCGGAATCTGGACCTCGACCTTGCCCTGGAATATGAAGTAGATGCGGTTGCCCATCTGGCCGCGCTCGATGAGCATTTCGCCCTCGGCGAAATGCTCGATCTGGGTGTGTCTGGAGATATCCGTGACGATGTCGGCGTCGAGGTCCTGCAAAATCTTGACCCCGGACAGGATCAGCGCGATGTCGTCGGTGTCGAGTGACAGGGTTGGATCTTCGCTATCGTTGGACATCGCCTGGGCCCGGCACTGATGGACGTCACTTCAGAGCATAGTTGGTGGCTCGGGACTCCGCAACCGGAGCGAATTGCGGCGAAAACCTAGAACAGGCCGGGATTCAGCGGTGACGCGGCGGTCAGGCCGCCGTCGAGGGTGTAGACCTGGCCGGTCGCAAACGCGGCGTCGTCGGAAGCCAGCCAGGCCGCGAGCGCGGCGATATCTTCGGGTTGGCCGAAACGCCCGGCCGGATGGCGGCGAAGTGCGTCGTTTCGGGCAGCCTCGGGTTCCTTGGCGACCGCGAACGCGGCGTCGGCCATTCCGGTCATG
>JBFGQE010000215.1:0-4858 GCA_041564355.1 Gammaproteobacteria bacterium
GGCAAGCTCTAGGTGATGGCAGTCGGTCTTAAGCCGCCGGGCTTGTTGCATCCGGTAGCGGGGGTCCGTCTCGCCGCATCGCACTGTGGCATCAAGTCGGATCCGTCGGTAAAAGATCTCGCGCTGGTCGAGATTGCGCCCGGTGCATGCGTTGCCGGCGTATTCACGCAGAGCCATTTTAGCGCCGCCCCGGTCAATGTCTGCCGGCGGCATCTGGCGGCGAACTCGGCTTCGCGTTACCTGCTGATCAATTCGGGTAACGCCAACGCCGGCACCGGCGAGGCTGGTTTGCGCGCCGCGCTCGAATGTTGCGCCATGGTGGCGAAGGCGACCGGAGTCGCATCCGAGACCGTGCTGCCGTTTTCCACCGGGGTGATTGCCGAGGCTTTACCGCTGGAGCCGATAGGCAAAGCGCTGCCCGGATTAATCGAAGCGCTGGATGCGGATGCCTGGCTCGCCGCGGCCGAGGGTATCATGACCACCGATACGCTGCCCAAGGCGGTCAGCACGCGCGTCGATACACCCCGCGGGCAGGTCACGATTACGGGCATTGCCAAGGGCTCGGGCATGATCAAGCCCAATATGGCGACACTGCTGGTCTTTTTCGCGACCGACGCCCGGATTGCCGGCACAAACCTGTCGAAATGGCTGCAGCGCGCGGTCGGCGCGAGCTTCAACTCGATCACGGTCGACGGCGATACCTCGACCAATGATTCCTGCGTGTTGATTGCGACCGGCGCGTCGGGGGTCGAGATCGATGACGATGATGCCGCGTTCGGCGATGCGCTCGACGCGATGTTCCAGCAACTTGCCAGGGCCATTATTCGTGACGCAGAGGGTGCGACCAAGTTTGTTGAAATCCGCGTCGAGGGCGCCGCGAGCGAAGCCGACGCGCGCAGCGTCGCCTTCACGATTGCCGAGTCTCCGCTGGTCAAGACCGCGATATTCGCAGCGGATCCCAACTGGGGTCGATTGATCATGGCAATCGGCCGCGCCCCGCTGGAGCGAATCGATATCCATCGGGTCGATCTGTTCCTCGGCGAGACACGGCTGCTGCATGGTGGGCTGCCCGATTCGCAGTACCGGGAATCGCGGGGCCAGGCCGAGATGGATCGCGAAGAGATCACGATACGTGTGAACCTGAATATCGGCAGCGCTGAAGCCCGCGTCTGGACCTCCGATCTTTCCTATGAATACGTCAAGATCAATGCCGAGTACCGCAGCTGATTCCCCGATTATCAATCCGACAGCGATCGAAGAAGCCTTTATTCACGTCGTTGCCGCACTGATCTGGCGCGACACCGACCCACCGCAGTTTCTGATTGCACAGCGCCCGCCCGGCAAACACCTGCAGGATTACTGGGAACTGCCCGGTGGCAAGCTGGAAGCGAACGAGAGTCCGTGGCGAGGCTTGCAACGGGAACTGGAAGAAGAGATTGGAATCTGGCCGACTCTCGGTGAGCCTTATTTGCAGGTTTATTACCGCTATCCCGAGCGTAACATTTTACTCGATACCTGGTGGGTCGAGGAGTTCGAAGGCGAAGTCGAAGCACGCGAGCGACAGGCCCTGGCCTGGATCGATTATCGACAGATCGACGCCTATCGTTTTCCACCCGCGGACCGACCGATACTGGACGCTATAAGGCGCAGCGATAAAGCAGAAACGACACGTCCTCTTTGACCTGGGTCGGCAAGCCTTCACCCTGCTGCGGACGCATAAAACGAACCGAGTAACGATGTTTCCCGGCGCTGATTTCCGGATAAATCGGGGCCTCAGCGTCGACACCGATACGAATCAACTGGGTCGACTTCTTGGTGTCCAGCGGCTTTTGATAAAAACCATTTTCGGCGACGACCTCGCGCCCGGTGGCGCTGTCGCGTATGACCTGCAATATCAGGTTGATGACTTCCTCGAGCGCTCGATACGGCGCCGCCCAGGCGCGCAGGTCGGACACGCGCTGCTCGTGATCGCGATTCAGCCAGAAACGCAACTGCGGGATATCGAAATCGCAGGAGCCGCCGGGAATCGAAGTGCGCTGCTTGATTCCGAGTAAAAAATCGTTACGTTTCAGATGCTCCCCGAGCTTGCCGTCGAAGCGGTGCATGCGGTCGAGCGCATCCTTTTGCTTGCTCAGGATCAATTCTAGTTTGGAGTGGTCTATTCCCTGGACGTTGGTCATCGGGGTTAACGCGGCATGCTGCCTTTCCAGCTCTTTCATTAACTCCTGCTTCAGGTCACCGCGCTCGAGCAGAGCGGTGAGTTCGAGCACCGTCAGCATTGCGCTGTAAGCGCTCCAGTCTCCCTTCAGGGTCTCGAAATATTGGAAACGTCGCATCAGCGTCTCGACGCGCAAACACATGCGGATACGCTCGTTGAGCGGCTGTTCGAATATGTGGTACCTGGACGGCATCGAGTTGCTTGGTTACGGGGAAACCTTTTAATTATAGCTGAAAACCGTCACGACATGTGCCTGCACGGGGTCCCTCAGCTAGGCGCGCTCGGCCGACATGGCAAGATATGCCTGGTGCAGCGAGTCGACCTGCGCGGCCAGGTCGGCGTCGTTATCGCGATTGTCGATAGCGTCGTGCGCGCGTGCCAGGCGCTGCTGATTACTCAACTGCTGGTCAAGCATTTTACGCGCCAGCGACCGCGTGATTCGGTCGCGTTGCAGCAGTCGCTCGATCTGTATTTCCGCGGGACAATCGACCGCGAGGACACGGTCGACCAGAGACTGGAAATTTTTTTCGAACAGCAGCGGCACGACAACCAGCACGTAGGCGGCATTTTTATGCTGTCTAATTTGCTCGAGGCTGCGCTGGTAAATCAGCGGGTGCAGCATCTTTTCGAGCCAGCTTTTTTCTTTCGGATCGGAAAATACGATCTCTCGCAGACGCACCCGATCGATGCGGCCATCCTGGTTCAGGATCGCGCCGCCGAAATGATCGCTGACCTGTTTGAACGCGGGCTCGCCAGGCTCGAGCAGACCGCGGCTGATCAGGTCGGTATCGATCACCGGAACACCGCGCGCCGCGAACAGGTCGCTGATCGTGGTTTTACCCGATGCGATTCCCCCGGTAAGCCCGACCGCGAACACGCCTTAGCCGACCCGCAGGCCCAGCAACGAATAATAAAAGTGCATCAAATCGTGGCCCCATAGCAGCGCCAGCCAGCCGGCCGCCGCAAGATAAGGGCCGAACGGTATTTGCGCGCCGCGTTCGTTGCGTTTCAACAGGATCAGAGTGATGCCGACGATCGCGCCGACTACCGACGACGTCAACACGATGACGAACAGCATTTTCCATCCGGTCCACGCACCCAGCGCGGCGAGCAACTTGAAATCGCCGTGGCCCATGCCTTCCTTGCCGGTAATCAGCTTGAACAGGATAAAGATGCTCCACAGGCTCATGTACCCGGCCATCGCGCCGAGCACGCTGTCCTGCAGGCTTACGAACACGTCGAAAAACGCCAGCAGGATACCGAGCCACATCAGCGGCAGCGTGATCGAATCGGGCAGCAGCTTGTGCCCGATGTCGATACCGCTGGCGGCGATCAGGCACCAGGTCAGCAACAGCGCGGCCAGGGCAGCTGCGCTGACGCCGAACTGCCAGCCCACGACCAGCGTAACAATGCCGGTAAAAAGCTCGACCAGCGGGTACTGTATGGAGATTGGCGTTCTGCAGGCAGCGCACTTGCCGCCGAGCACGATGTAGCTGAGCAGCGGAATGTTTTCCAGCGCGCTGATTGGATGACCGCAGTGGCCGCAGCGGGAGCGCGGTCGACTGAGGTTGAAAACCTCGTCTTCGGCGAGCGGGGGTTGTTCGAGAAACTCGAGGCAGTCGCGCTTCCACTCGCGCTGCATCATCACCGGAAGACGGTATATGACGACATTAAGAAAACTGCCGACCGTCAGGCCGATGACGAACAGGCAGGCGAGG
Source organism: Gammaproteobacteria bacterium (assembly GCA_041564355.1). Classification (GTDB taxonomy): domain Bacteria; phylum Pseudomonadota; class Gammaproteobacteria. The sequence continues at coordinate 3,937 of JBFGQE010000215.1, forward strand.
TATACGGCCGGATACTGATCGAATACGGATAACAGCGGTTCGATCAAGCAGCCGTCCTTATACCACGGAACCCAGTTTGAAGATTGGCAGGTACATCGCGATGATCAAACCGCCAACAAGCACGCCGAGCACGGCCATGATGATCGGTTCCAACAGCGAGGTCAGCGCATCGACCGCGTTGTCCACCTCGGCCTCGTAAAAATCGGCGACCTTGGACAGCATCGAGTCGAGGGAACCGGCTTCTTCACCGATCGAAACCATTTGAATCGCCATGTTCGGGAACAGGCCGGTATTGCGCATCGATGTCTGCAATTGCGTACCCTGCGAGACCTCGTCCTTGATCTTCAGGCTGGCGTTGTGGTAGATGATATTACCGGTTGCGCCGGCTACCGAGTCCATCGCCTCGACCAGCGGCACGCCCGCGGCCGACATGGTTTCGAGCGTGCGCGAAAAGCGGGCGATCGCCGACTTGGTCGCGATATCGCCGATGATGGGGGCTTTCAGGGCCATGCGGTCGAAGCTTTCCTGCATCTTCGGCGAAGTCTTCTTGATGCGCAGAATCAGATACACGGCGGCACCGATTCCGCCGGCGATGATATACCACCATTGCTGCATGAAATTGGACAGGCTGATAACGAACTTGGTCAGCGCCGGTAGATCAGCACCGAAGGATTTGAACATGTCCTCGAATTGCGGCACCACGAAGACAAGCAGAATGACGGTTACGATAAACGCGACGATCAAAACCGCGATCGGGTAAAACAGCGCCTTCTTGACCTTGGCTTTCAGCGCCTCGGTTTTTTCCTTGTAAGTCGCGAGCTTGTCGAGCATGGTTTCAAGCGCGCCCGATTGTTCGCCGGCATTGACCAGGTTGACGAACAGCGGATCGAAGTAGAGCGGCTGCTTGGCCAGCGCCTCGGCC
>JBFGQE010000216.1:0-4825 GCA_041564355.1 Gammaproteobacteria bacterium
GGCGATCGCGCGGATGAAGGGCGCGCTGTCCGAGATCGTCATCGAGGGCATCAAGACCAACATCGACCTGCAGCGCGAAATCATCAGCGACGGCAATTTTGCCCGCGGCGGTACCGACATCCACTATCTCGAAAAGAAACTCGGGATCGATTGACCCGCCGATGGCCTGGTGGCGAGTCAGCCTGACCTGCCCGGCCGCGCGACTCGACGCGGTCGAGGCCCTGCTGCTCGAACTCGGCGCCGAGAGCCTGTCGCTGGCCGACGCCGGCGACGAACCGATCTACGAACCCTTACCGGGCGACGCGCCGGTCTGGCGCGAATCGATCGTCAGCGCGCTGTTCGACGATCGCGCCGATCCCGAGGCGCTGCAAATCGAGCTCGAGCGCGCGCTGCCCTTCGGGCTTGCCGGCGGCGTCCGCCGCGAGCGTCTCGACGACGACGACTGGGAGCAAGCCTGTCGACGTCATTTTCAGCCGCTGCAAATCGCCTCGTCGCTGTGGATCGTGCCGAGCTGGTGCGAACCGCCGGAGCCTGACGCCATCGTGATTCGCCTCGATCCCGGCCTCGCCTTCGGCACCGGCGCGCACCCGACGACCGCGATGTGCCTCGAATGGCTGGTGGCGAACCCGCCGGCGGGCGATTCGGTCGTCGATTACGGTTGCGGCTCGGGCATCCTCGCGATCGCCGCGCAGCGTCTCGGCGCGAGTAGCGTGACCGGGGTCGATATCGATCCGCAGGCGCTCGCCGCGAGCGCCGCCAATCTGGCCGCCAACGGCATCGCCGGCGACGCGGTCCGCCTGTGCCCGCCCGAGGGTCTGCCGTCGGCGCGCGTCGGCCTGCTGATCGCCAATATCGTCGCCGCGCCGCTGATCGAGCTGGCGCCGCGCTTCGCGTGCCGGGTCCGGCCCGGCGGGCGAATCCTGCTTTCGGGGATACTCAAAGGCCAGCTCGACGAGATACAATCGGCCTACGCGCCCGCCTTCCGGCTCGCCGAGCCGCGCAGGCGCGACGACTGGATCTGCCTCCACGGGCAACGACGGGACAATTGACCGATGTTCATCAGCACCCATCTCGGTGAAGTCATGGAAACGACCTGCAATCAGTGCAAGAGCCGATTTCGCATCACCGAAAAACAGCTCAAGCAGGCTTACGGCAAGGTTTGCTGCGGCGAATGCGGCTGCGTTTTCAACGCGCTCTCCAGCCTCAGGAGCTACGACGGCGAGCCAGCCGAGGATTTCGAGTCCCCGCAGGCGGAGGCCGAGGATGCGATCGACGAGGTAACCCGGCCGCTGACCGGCCTGGACGCCGCGCCGGCGTCGCCCGCGAACGTGCAGCTCAGCCTGCAGCAGGCGATGTACGGCGACGACAGCCGTTCGCGATTCGGCGCAAGCCCGTTGCTGTGGTTTCTCGGCATACTCGTGCTGCTCGCGCTCGGTCTCGCGCAGGCCGTCTACTACCAGCGCTACGCGCTGATCGAAGATCCTCGTTTTCAGCAACAGGTCATCAACCTGTGTCAGGTGCTGCCGTGCGCGCCCGGCGAATTTTCGAGCAGCGAGCAAATCCGGCTGCTCGAACGCAACGTGTTTACGCACCCCGCGACGGATGGCGCGCTGATGGTGACCGGAGCCTTCGTCAACCAGGCGCCGTTCGCGCAGCGCCCGCCCGACCTGCTGATCAGCCTGTTCGACATCCAGGGCAACCTGATCGCGAACCGGGTTTTCAAGCCTGCCGAGTACCTGCTCGACGAGCGCAACCGCAGCGTCATCGAACCCGACGTCCCGGTCCAGTTTCGCCTCGAAATCGTCGACCCGGGCACCGATGCGCTGACCTACGAGTTCGAATTCCTCTAGCCGCGTCGCGAATCGGCGCTCGACGTGCGCACGGTCAACTCGGGATCGACCCTGTCGATCAGGCATGCGGTGAATAGCATCAACAGCAGGGAGATACTGACCATCTCGAAAAATTCTTCGATGGATTTCGAAAAATGCCTGACGGTATAGTTGTCGAGTGTGAACGACTCCCGGATCCAGCCATGCAGATTCCAGGGGTGGCCTTTGTCCAGACCTTCGAAGAAATCCAGCAAAATGGCGATCACCATGATACCTACCGCAGAAAGCAGGATTAAACGGGATTTCCGATCTCTGAATTCGGTGAGCAGGAAATACAACATGAATAACCCGGCACCTGCCAGCAATGGCAGCGCAACCAGGTGCCATTCGTAACTGGGGAACAGGCCTTGCACCTGAACCAGTAACGAATCGGAGGTATCGCGCTGGCTGGTCCTTAGCAACTCTTTGAAAGTCGAACCGAGACGTTCGTGGATCTCGGCTGCATCGTCGGCCGACATGTAGATGAAGAAACCCGACAGAAATCCCCATGACAACCAGTTGCTTCGGCTTGCCGATCGGCTGCGCTGGACCAGGGCTATCAGCCACAGGACGAGGCCGGCAAGAAACGTCTGCATGACCATGAACCAGGTTGCCAGACCGTCTTCGCGGGTAATATTGAACAAACGACGAACCGGGCCGATATCGATAAAGCGCCCGTAGTTGATAAATGCATCCAGTCCCACGAGCAGCAACTCGACTATCAGGCAAAATATCAGAATACGCCCCGGCAAGCGCTGACCGTTTATGTGAATCAGGACTTTGTCATGAGACGTCATCTCTAGTACGGCGCGGAAAATAAAAAAAGCCGACTACCCGGGGGTGCAGGTAGCCGGCGGAATTCCTGCAGACCGGCGTGTTTAGCCGTTCGGATAATCTATGCCGGATCCTCGTAGATAATGGTTTCGGCATTCAGGCAACCGTTGTCCTCGTTGCCGAATACGTCGGCCTTCTGGCCGCTCCTCAGACCGAAAACGCTCTTCTGCCGAAAGTAGATATTTCCGTCATCATCCAGGCCGATTACGAAAATCTCGGTTTCAACGTTATCGAACCTGACACAGCGGTCGCCTGTCGCGGTCATCAGCGTCAGGTTCGACGATTCGTTGTCGAAATAGTCGATATCCACGTCACTAATGGTGCCGGTCAGCCGATCCAGCAGGTTCAATGGATCATTCAGACCGAGCATAACCAGTACGGCCTTCGGGTCTGTCGGCGGCACGCTATCCAGGTTGACATAGGCGTCGACCTTGTTCAGCACGCCCTCGGCTATATATGACTCATCCAGTTGCCGGCCCTTGCGATCGTATATTTTCGCTCCCGGCTGGAGAATCGTGTGCTTTGCAACGGGCGTTACGCATACTTCACCGTTGTCGGGCACCGGCAGCTGATAATTATCATACGAGCTGGCACCGTTCGGAACATTCGTGGTGACTGCCGAGCAGGCAATGTTGGCAGTCCGCGCGATGAGGTCGCCGGTCCAGATCACTTCGGCAGCAAGTACCACACCGTGATGATCATTATCGTCGGATGAATCATCGTCCGAGGAACCGTCGTCAGAGGAATCATCGTCGGACGAGTGATCATCCGCTTTCGAATGGTCGAAGGAAAAGCGCCCGACCACCGTGGCAATTTCGCCCTCTTCCAGTGCCCCGAAAGAGACGGGATCCGCCTGGTCACCAAATATCGAGGCAGGCGCATCCGTTGTATTAACCCGTATACAGTTCGAAGCATCGTCGTCCGACGAATCGTCGTCCCAATGGCGTTCGGCGGACGGAACGTCGCCTTCGACAAGACAAAGGTCGAAGGTTTTAGCCATGCCATTAAGATTTTCTACGGTTCCTCTCTGCCTGATCAGCTTGGTATCGAACTTGTCTTTGACGATCTTGATAAACACGACGGGGCGGAAGTTGTAATCTGCCTTGTCCTTGACGTGAATGGCCTTCTCGGCATCGAAATCCAGCTGAATGCCCAGCCAGGGACCCACGTAGAAACGCTCACGGGGATTCAGGTCGAGTTTCCCGTTACCCGGAAGTTTCGGCTTCGCGTTGGGCTTGTCCGGATCCTTGAAGACCAGCTCGATTTCCGCCAGCGTCAGGCGAATCTTGCTGCAGTAGCCGGTCTCGACTTCGCTGACCGAAAAGATTTCGGTGACATCCGTCAGTTGCAGCAGATCGAATTTCTTCATGCCGCTGAACAATACCTGCTTGCCGCTCTCGCAGAGCAGTTCAACCTTGAGAATGGTCAGGTTGATTTCCCTGAATTCATCGGTCGGACCATCGGTCACCAGCAAGGCGACCGTACCTTTGCCGGCTGCGGCCGGGTCGCCGCCGGTGTTTTCATCACGGCCTCCGCCACCACAGGAAACCAGCGCGGCAATCAGCGCAATAACGGATAACGGGGCTGCTAATCGTTGTATCGACGGGTGCATCACGAATGTCCTTGGTTTATTTTGACTATATGGTAACAGAGTTAATTTGGGAATAAAATCCCTAATTTTGCCAAACACCTTTCATTGATGCGGCTAGCCCGATTGAGATCTACCCGCGTCGGGTAACTCGGGGTATATTGCGCATTTTGCGCGGCGCCGCCGCGCGCGGGCCAAACGTCAAGATGAACCTGCAGCACCAGCTGACGCATTATTTCCCGTTCCTGCGCTGGGGGCGCAACGTCACGCGCGAAACAATGCGCGCGGATGCGATCGCCGGGCTCACCGGCGCCGCGCTGGTGCTGCCGCAAGGGGTCGCGTTCGCGACCATTGCCGGCATGCCACCCGAGTACGGTCTCTACACGAGCATGGTGCCGGCGATTATCGCGGCGCTGTTCGGTTCGTCCTGGCACCTGGTCTCCGGGCCGACGACGGCGGCGTCGGTGATCATGTTCGCCTCCCTGTCCGGCATGGCGTCCCCCGGCAGCGAAGAGTACGTCACGATGGCGATCAC